>NZ_DATILJ010000171.1:0-37471 GCF_035476535.1 Aquabacterium sp. | reverse complement strand
AACATGTCCAGCAGCGCGACATAAGGCTGCGAAGCGCGCTGGAAGGTCAGCAGCTCGAAGCGCGCCAGGTCGGCCAGCAGATAGCGCTTGCGCGGGTGCAGCACCGCATGGCCGACGAAAACCATCTCCATCGGCGCCAGCGCGCGCGTGCGCACGCCTTCGCCGCCGGCGGGCAACGC
The DNA here is from genome assembly GCF_035476535.1 of Aquabacterium sp. Classification (GTDB taxonomy): domain Bacteria; phylum Pseudomonadota; class Gammaproteobacteria; order Burkholderiales; family Burkholderiaceae_C; genus Pseudaquabacterium. The sequence goes on along the minus strand of NZ_DATILJ010000171.1, from coordinate 37,292 downwards.
GGCGAACACCAGGTCCAGGTTGCCGCGGCGCACCTGCTCGGTGAGCATCGGCGTGGTTTCCACCGTCAGTTCCAATTCGAAAGCCGGGTGGTTCAAGCGCATCTGCTGCAGCCACTCGGTGAGCCAGCTGTGCACCACCGATTCGATCGCACCGATGCGCAGCAGCAGCGCACGGGAGTCGGAGCCAAGTTCGCTCTTGATCTGGCGCTGCAGCTCGAGCAGGCGCTGCGCGTAGTTGAAGAAGCGCGTGCCGACGATGGTGACGCGGAACTGCTTGTCGCGCCGGTCCAGCAGCAGCACGCCGAGTTCTTCCTCCAGCGCGGCGATGCGGCTGGACAGCGCGGACTGCGTGATGAACAGCTTCTCGGCCGCGCGGGTCACGCTCTTCAGCGACACGGCCCAGTAGTAGGCCTCGACGAAGCGCAGGTTCATGGCGAAGCGCCGTCGGGCAGGAAGAAGGCGGCCAGCGCCGGATCGTGCCGCAACCAGCGCAGGCGCAAGCCCGTGGCCTGCTGCAGCGCCGCCGCATGCGGCGGCATGTTGGTGCATTCGAGCACCACGGTGCGCAGGGACGGATCGGATTCACGCAGGCGCAGCGCGGCTTGCACAAGATCGGCCTCGGCCTGTGCTCGGTCGCGCTCGGGCCGGTCGGCCAGGATGTCGCGCGCAAACCGGCTGTCGGGGTCCACACCTTCGATCAGCACATCGCCCAGCCGCCCGCAATCGACACCTGCGGCCAGCAGGTGAGCTGCGCCGAGCCGGCGCGCATCGATCGTCAACACGCCGACGCGGGGCTCGGTGGCCAGCAGCGCCGGCAGTTGCAGCAGCGACGAACTCACCAGCGGCACCGACACCGCCGCCTGCAGGGCGGGCTGCAACAGCACCAGGAAGCCGCAGCTGGTGGTGATGGCACCGGCGCCCTGCTGCTGCAGGCGCATCGCAGCGGCGGCAAAGCGTTCTGCCCAGCCGCTGGCCGCCAAGGCATCGGCATCGGTCACCACGGCAGCCGGCACGGCGCCCTGCACCCGTTCACGCAGCACCGGCATCACAAAGCCCGCGTCGTTGCCGATGTCGCCGGGCCAGCGTGGAAAGCGTGTATCGAGCATCAGCACGCCCAGGCGTGCGCCGCGCTGTCCGAGCTGGCCGGCGGCTTGCTTTGTGCTGCCTTCAGTGTTCGGATCAATCCCCATGGCAAGCGCTCATCGAGCCAGTATTCTCAGGGACCCCCTGAATTTGTCGGAGAACCTCATGCGCTTTCAACCCTTCGCCGCGGCGCTGCTGCTGGCCGGCGCCGGCCTCGCGGGCACCGCGTCGGCCCAGGTCAAGTGGGACCTGCCGGCAGCTTATCCGCCCGGCAACTTCCACACCGAAAACCTGGCGCAGTTCGCTGCCGATGTCGACAAGCTGTCGGCCGGCAAGCTGAAGATCCAGGTGCACGCCAACGCCTCGCTGTTCAAGGCCAACGAGATCAAGCGCGCGGTGCAAGGTGGCCAGGCGCAGATCGGCGAAGTGCTGCTGGTCAATTTCGAGAACGAGAACGCGGCCTACGGCGCCGATGGCATTCCATTCCTGGCCACGAGTTATGCCGATTCGAAGAAGCTCGCGGTGGCGCAGAAGCCGGTGCTGGACAAGCTGCTGGCCGCGCAGGGCATGATGCTGCTGTACACCGTGCCGTGGCCACCGCAGGGCATCTACGCGAAGAAAGAGCTCAACTCGGTGGCCGACATGAAGGGCCTGAAGTGGCGCGCCTATTCGCCCGCCACCGCACGCATCGCCGAACTGGTTGGCGCGCAGCCCGTCACCATCCAGGCGGCCGAGTTGTCGCAGGCGCTGGCCACCGGCGTGGTCGACAGCTACATGTCCTCCGGCTCCACCGGCTACGACTCCAAGACCTACGAGAGCCTGAAGTTCTGGTACGACACGCAAGCCTGGCTGCCGAAGAATGGCGTGATCATCAACAAGGCCGCCTTCGATGCGCTGGACAAGCCGACGCAGGACGCCGTGCAGAAGGCCGGTGCCGACGCCGAGACCCGCGGCTGGAAGGTCAGCGAGGAGAAGAACGACTGGTACAAAAAGGCACTGGCCGAGAAGGGCATGAAGATCATGCCGCCGTCGGCCAAGCTGGTGGCCGACATGAAGGAAGTCGGCGCAACGATGCTGGCCGATTGGGAAAAGAAAGCCGGGCCGGATGGCGCTGCGGTGATCACGGCCTTCCGCAAGAAATAGCCGCATGCGGCGCTTCCTCGACGGCCTGTACCTGGCGGCCGGTGCCGTCGCGGCGCTGATGGTGCTGGCGGTCTGCGTGCTGATGGTCGGCCAGAGCATCCTGCGCCAATTCGGCGTGCGCACCGGCGCGGTCAACGACGTGGTGGCCTGGTGCTGCGCCGCGTCGGCCTTTCTGGCGATGGCGCATGCCTTCAAGCATGGCGACTTCGTGCGCGTGACGCTGACGCTTGAGCACGTGAACGCCGGCACGCGGCGCGTGATGGAGATCGTCGCGCTGGCCGTCGGCACTGCGGCCACGGCCTACCTGGCCTGGTGGGCCAACCGCTTCACCTACGAGAGCTGGCAGTTCAACGACTTGGCGCAGGGCCTGCTGCCAATGCCGCTGTGGATTCCGCAGCTGAGCTTTGCGCTCGGCTCGATCCTGCTGCTGGTGGCCGTGCTCGACGAGTTCATCATCGTGCTGCGCGGCGGCCGCCCGACCTACGTCACCGCGGTGGAGGAACGCCACAAGGCCGGCGACTTCTCTGCCGACCTCTAGAAGAGTCTCCATGGACAACATCCTGGTGGTGGGCGCGATCCTGCTCGTGCTGATGCTGGTGCTGCTGGCCTCGGGCGTGTGGATCGCGATGACGCTGGCCATCTGCGGCTGGGTTGGCCAGGCCTTCTTCGTGCAGACGCAGCCGGGCAAGAACCTGTTCTCGGCGTTCTGGGAATCGAATGCCTCGTGGGAACTGGCGGCATTGCCGCTGTTCATCTGGATGGGCGAGATTCTCTTTCGCACCAAGCTCAGCGAAGAGATGTTCGAAGGCCTGCGCCCCTGGCTGAACCGCGTGCCGGGCCGGCTGATGCACACCACCATCCTCGGCTGCGGCATCTTCGGCTCGGTGTCGGGCTCGTCGGCCGCCACCTGCGCGACGATCAGCAAGGTGGCCTTGCCCGAGCTGATCAAGCGCGGCTACGACGAGAAGATCGCCATCGGCTCGCTGGCCACCGCCGGCACGCTGGGCATCCTGATTCCGCCGTCGATCACGATGGTGGTGTATGCGGTCGCCGCCGATGCCTCGATCATCCGCATCTTCCTGGCCGGCTTCCTGCCGGGCTTCCTGTTGATGGCGCTGTTCTCCGGCTACATCATGTGGTGGAGCTTGGCGCATCCGCACAAGGTGCCGGCGGCCGACCCACCGACCCGCTTCCTGCAGAAGATCCGCCTGTCGGGCAACCTGATCCCGTGTGCCGCGCTGATCATCTTCATCGTCTGGGTGCTGATCGCCGGCTGGGCCACCGCCACCGAATGTGCGGCCTATGGCGTGGTCGGCGCGCTGGGGCTCGCCGCCTGGAGCCGCTCGTTGACCTGGCAGAACTTCCGCGAAGGGCTGATGGGCACCACGCGCACCAGTTGCATGATCATGTTCATCCTGGCCGGCGCGGCCTTCCTGACCAAGACCATGGCTTTCACCGGCATCCCGCGCGCGCTGGCCGAATGGGTCACTGCGATGCAGCTGAGCCCCTATGCGCTGATCGCCGCGCTGACCGTGGTCTACCTGGTGCTGGGCACCGCGCTGGATGGCATCTCGATGATCGTGCTGACCAGCGCGGTGGTGCTGCCGATGATCCAGAAGGCCGGCTTCAATCTCGTGTGGTTCGGCATCTTCATCGTGCTGCTGGTCGAGATTGCCGAGGTCACGCCGCCAGTGGGCTTCAACCTCTTCGTGCTGCAGAACATGACCGGCAAGGACAGCAACACCATCGCCAAGGCAGCGATTCCGTTCTTCGCCTGCCTGGTGGTGTGCATTGCGCTGATCACCGTGTTCCCGGCCATCGTGACCTGGCTGCCCGACTTGGTGATGGGCCCGGAGCGCTGACGAAAGCGCCAGCGCAGCGCACGAACTGCGCCCCCCGTGGGCCCTTGTTCCGGCGACCGCGCCAGGCCGTGCGTGCCTAGCATCGGAGTGGGGGATTCGTGCCTGTTGCACGCCCGGAGCATCCATGTCCGATCTGTCGCTGCCACCTCTGTCGCTGGTGCCCGTGCGGCCTTTGCAGCCGAGGCAGGCAGCGGCCGTGGCCGCTCAGCCGCAAGTGCCCGTGGGCGGCAGCGAACCGTTTGCCTGGCCGACCCCGCCTTACGCCACCTTCCCGTCGCCGCGCTGCCAGGTCGTGCCCGAGCCCTGCCAGATCGAAGGCCCGAACGGCAACGTCACCAGCGGCCGGCTGGCTTTCTTCGATGCCGAAGCCGGCATTGCGCATCTGCAGGTGCCGCCGGCCCGCGGCACCATCACGCTGAAGGTGGCGCAAGTGCGCCGCATCACGCTGTTGCGGCCGCTGGCGCCGCTGGAGAGCCCGGCACCCGGCTCGGCGGCCGAGCTGCTGGGCCATGCACCGGTCAGCGAATGCCGTCTGCGCTTTGCCAATGGCCACGCCACGCAGCTGGACAGCATCGGTCATGTCGAACACGCCCTCGGCCACTTCCTGTTTCCGCCCTTCGGCGAGCACGGCCAGGTGCTGCGCAGCTTCTACCCCCGCACCGCATTGACCGCGATCACCATCGGCCCGCGTGTCGGCGAGCTGCTGGTCGCGCAACGCGCCGCCACCGAGGACGAGGTCGACCACGTCGCCGCCGAGCAGCTGAGCCTGCGCCAGCGGCGGCTGGGCGACATCCTGTTGACGCAGCGCATCGTCGCACCCGAGCAGTTGCTCGAAGCCATCGAACAGCAGTCGAAGATGCCGATGGTGCGCATCGGCGAAGCGCTGATCGCGCTGGGCTTCATCGACGAACGTCAACTCGGCGACGCGCTGCAGCAGCAGACGCACGACCGCAACGTGCCTCTCGGCGAACTGCTGGTGCAAAGCGGCGTGGTCACACGCGAGGATCTGCAGACCGCGCTGGCCCGCAAGATGGGCTACCCGGTGGTCGATGCGGGTGAGTTTCCGGTCGAGCCCGATGCCGCACTGCGCCTGCCGCAGGCGGTGGCGCGGCGCCTGCCGGCGCTGCCGCTGATGATGCGCGGCGGCCGGCTGGTGGTGGCGCTGGAAGACCCTTCCGCGCGCATCCTGATCGACGAGATCGAATTCAACGCGCAGGCCAAGGTGGTACCGGTGCTGGCCCGCGCCGGCACGCTGGCAGCGGCCATCGACCGCGTCTACCAGCGTCTGGGCCATGACGCGGTGCAGCCCAGCGCGGAACTCAGCAGCGCCGTGTTCGAGCCGGAGCCTGACAGCGCCAACAGGCTGCTGGCCAACCTGGAGCTGCAGTTGGCGGGCGAGCGGCGCGACGATGCACCGGCCATCGAGCAGTCCGACAACTCGCTGGTGCGCTTGATCAACTCGATGATCCTCGAAGCCCAGCAGGGCGGCGTGTCCGACATCCACATCGAATGTGCGCCAGGCAACGAGAAGGTGCGCATCCGCTTCCGCCGTGATGGCCGGCTGAAGCCTTATCTGGAGTTGCCGCCGAGCTACCGCGCCGCACTGGTGGCGCGGCTGAAGATCATGTGCGACCTGGACATCTCCGAGCGCCGCAAGCCGCAGGACGGCAAGATCAGCTTCGGCCGCTTCGTGCAGGGCCAGACGCTGGAGTTGCGCGTCGCGACCATCCCCACCGCCAATAACCTGGAAGACGTGGTGCTGCGCCTGCTGTCCTCGGCCCGCGCGCTGCCGCTGGACGACATGGGCATGGCGCCCGATGTGCTGCAGCGCCTGAAAGCGGTGGTCGAACGGCCCTATGGCCTGGTGCTGTGCGTCGGCCCCACCGGTAGCGGCAAGACCACCACGCTGCATGCGGCACTCGGCCACATCAACACGCCCGAGCGCAAGATCTGGACCGCGGAAGACCCGGTGGAAATCACCCAGCGCGGGCTGCGCCAGGTGCAGGTGAACCCGCGCATCGACTGGACCTTCGCAAAGGCCTTGCGGGCCTTTTTGCGCGCCGACCCGGATGTCGTGATGGTGGGCGAGATCCGTGACCCCGAAACCGCGCAAATGGCCGTCGAAGCCTCGCTGACCGGGCATCTGGTGATGTCCACGCTGCACACGAACAGCGCTACCGAGACGGTGACGCGGCTGCTGGACATGGGCATCGATCCGTTCAGCTTTGCCGATTCGCTGCTGGCCGTGCTGGCCCAGCGCCTGGTACGCCGCTTGTGCCGGCATTGCACCGTCGCGCGCCCGGCCACGGCCGAAGAAATCGAGGCCCTGCTCGACGATTGGCTCGCTGGCTTCGCCGAGGCCAGCCAGCGCCCCGAGCGCGAGGCCACACTCGCCGGCTGGGTGGGCCAGCATGGCCGCAACGGCCAGCTGCTGCACCACCACGGCCGCGGCTGCAAGCAGTGCATGGACACCGGCTTCAGCGGCCGGCTCGGCCTGCACGAATTGATGGTGGTCAACCGCGACCTGCGCCGCCTGATCCAGACCCATGCACGCAACGACCAATTGCAGCAGGCCGCGATGGACGAGGGCCTGCGCACGCTGCGCCAGGACGGTATCGCCAAGGTGCTGGCCGGCTTGACGACGATCGAAGAAGTGCGGGCCACCAGCAATGCCTGAGTGCCGGCCGCCTGACGCGCTGAGGTCTGGCACTGTCGCTCACTTTGCACGCCAGGAATCCTTTCCCGACAGCTTGACAATGCCCACCAGTTCAAAAAGAGAACAGCTGTACTGTCAGATAGAACGGCCGCACCAAACACCCCTGAATTTACGCACCACACATTGAGCCGTTTGGGGCATGCACCCCCAGTCCAGCGTAGTTTTTTAATCAATCGCCCCTGAGCGGCCTGCGATTTGGTATCTTTTGCCAAGAGCGGCTGTCAATGTCGCCGCAAGGGAGTTCCATGACCATACTCAACACCTTCGGTTTGTGCGGTCCGCGACCCCGTCGCGCCGCCGAACCGCCCGGCCCCCACGTGAGGGCCGATGCATGACACGCATTTACCTGGTCGACGACCAACTGCTGTTGCGTGACGGTTTGCATGCACTGCTGGAAACAGCCGGCCACGATGTGGTCGGCGAAGGCAGTGATCCGACGCAGGCAGTGGTCGAGGCGCAACAGCGCCAGGCCGAGGTGATGTTGCTCGACCTGGGCCTGGGCGAACGCTCGGGATTTGAGGTGTTGCAGGAGCTGAAGAAGCGGGATTCAGCGGTGCGTGCCATTGTGCTGACCATGTCTTCGCAGCCCCGCCATGTGGCCGAGGCCGTGCGCCTGGGCGCTGCGGGTTATGTGCTGAAAGACTCCGGCGCGGCCGAATTGCTGCAGGCCATCGACAGCGTGTCCGGCGGCCGCCGCTTTTTCGGCCCGCAGGTGGCTGCGCTGGCGCTGCAGGCCCTGGCCGACGACACGCCGGCCGACCCCTTCGGCACGCTGTCGCCGCGGGAGCGGCAGATCGTCACGATGGTGGTCAACGGCATGAGCAGCTCGGCCATTGGCGCCGAGTTGCACTTGTCACCCAAGACCGTGGACACCTACCGCAGCCGCATCATGACCAAGCTCGGCGTCGCCGGCGTCACCGCGCTGGTGCGGCTGGCAGTGCGTGAAGGGCTGGTCGACGGCTGAGCCGTCGCCAACGCCTCATCACAGCAGGGGACAGCTGTGCACAATTCCCGTCATACGGGTCCAGATCTCCTCACAGCGGTCTTCGCCGCAGAAGCGAAGAATGCAGGCTAGATCTCCAAGGGGCCCGCTCTCCCGGGTTGCTCAACGTGATGCACCGAAACGGCTTCGCCGCACCGAACGGATCCGCACTGCCACAACTGGGCCCGCTGCACGCGCGTCTGCACAGTGGCCGCCTGCTGTGTGTGGATGACAACCCGCTGAATACGCTGCTGCTGCAGGAATTCTTTCGCATGCGCGGCTTTCCACCGGTGCGCGTGGCCTCCAGCGTGCGCGAGGCTGTGGCCATGGCGCAGGCCGAACCGCCGCTTGCCGTGCTGCTGGACCTGAACCTCAGCGATGGTTCGGGGCTCGAGGTGCTGGCCCGTCTGCGCGCGCACCCGGCGACACACGATGTGCCGGTGGCCATCGTCTCCGGCAGCATCGAAGAGGACGAACGTGCCGCAGCGATGGCGCTGGGTGCGCAGGCCTGGTGGCCCAAGCCGCTGGACCTGTCGACACTGGATGAGCGGCTCGACCTGTTGTTCTAGGGGGACCGCCGGTCCCTAAACCGCACAACTGCGGAAACCGCAGAAGCAGGCGTCATGCCCCGGCGGCAGGAAGCGCCGCGCGGCCAGGTGCTTCTGACGCGCGGCACTGAGGAACGACGCACCGCGCAGCACGCGCCAACCGGGTTCGGACGGCAAGGCATCCAGCCAGGCCGGCCCGTTGCGGTAACCCGGATAGGCCCGGGCCGTGCCGGCGACCCATTCAAAGACATCGCCCCAAACCCAGCCGCGGGCCGTGGCATCAGCCGCAGCGACCGACCATTCGCCCTCGCTGGGCAGGCGCCGGCCGGCCCAGCGGCACCAGGCATCGGCCTCATACCAGCTCAAGTGCACGGCAGCCTGCACGCCCGGCACGCGCTGCAGCCGGCCCTGGCGGCGCAGCAGCACGCCATGGGCCAGTTGTTCAACATGGCGCGGCGCGCGCCGGCCGGTGGCATCGGCCCACTGCCAGCCTTCAGCGGACCACCAGCGGGCATCGTCATAGCCGCCATCGGCGACGAACTCCGCGTACTGCGCCCAGCACACCGGCTGGGCATCGATCTCGAACTCGGGCACAACGAGCTCATGCGCCCACTTCTCGTTGTCCGGTACGCAACCGCCGCGGGGCGAACCGAGCTGCACGGTGCGCGCCGGCAGGCAGAGGGCTTCCCGCCGCACGCGGGAGGGCAGCTCGGGCCAGCGTTGCTCGGGCTGCTGCGGCGCGGCACCCAGGGTCTGCGCCAGCACCGCCAGCGCCTCGCCCAGGCGGTCTTCATGCCGCAGCGCCAGGCGGTAGAAGTACAGGCCTTCGTCGCTGGCCTCGGCCTTTTCCAGCAGGTCCAGCGTGTCTTCCAGCGTCGCGGCCAGGTAGGACCGCATCGCCTCGGCCGCCGGCACACTGCCCTGCCAGCGCTGCGCGCGCGTGCTGGCCAAGGGGTCCAGCCACCAGTCGAGCACCGGATCGATCGAGGCCAGGCGCACCGCCTTCGGGTCGCAGGCTTCGCCGCGGTTGCGCAGCACATTGCGGCCGATCCAGTATTCCTGGAAGCGCGCGGCCTGGCCGGCGATCCACGCCGGCGGGTCCAGCTCAGTCGGTGCTGTCACGCTGTGCAGGCCGTCGAACACCGCCAGCCGCTGCAGCGTGCGGTTGCGCGCATCCATCAGCGCCAGCGACAAGGCATCGGCACCAGCCTGCCGCATGCCCTGCGGGTCATGGATATCGACGGCGACGAACGACGAGGCGCTCATCGTCCCGCGGTGTTCGTCAGGCCCGCTCGATGCGAGCGTAGGCGCTGTGGTTGTGGATGGACTCGAAGTTCTCGACATCGACGCTGTAGCGCCCGATGCGGCCGTCGTCGTTCAGGCGCAACGCGACGTCACGCACCATGTCCTCGACGAACTTCGGGTTTTCGTAGGCGCGCTCGGTGATCCACTTCTCATCGGGGCGCTTGAGCAGCGGCCAGATCTCGCTGGAGGCCGAGTCTTCGGCGAAACGCACCAGTTCGTGCCACTCGATCGCGCCCTTCAGCTCGACGCGTATCGTCACCAGCGAGCGCTGGTTGTGCGCGCCGTAGTCGGAGATCTCCTTCGAGCAGGGGCACAGGCTCTTGACCGGCACGCCCACCTCAGCCCAGATCGACGTGATGCCAGCACGCCGCTCGGCAATCCAGCGACCCTGGTAGTCCAGCAGGCTCTGCACACCCGACACCGGGGCCCGCTTGCGCAGGAAGAACGAGAAGCGGGCTTCGATGCGGCCGTCGGTGGCGCCGAGCTTCTCCAGCATCACGCCGAGTTCGTGGCGCAGCATCGCCGCATCCATCGGCGTCTCCAGTGTGTCCAGCCAGGCGACGAAGCGGGACATGTGCGTGCCCTTCTTGTCGGCCGGCAGCGCCACGTCCAGGTCCCACAGCGCGGCGGTGCTTTGCGGGTGGCCTGCGACGTTCAGTGTCAGCGGCCAGCGCACGTCCTTCACACCGACGCGCTGGATCAGCAGATGGCGTTCATCCCGCTCGTTTTGCGTGTCGGGGATGTGCAGGGCGTCGGTCAGGTTGGTCATGATGTCGCTGGAATGCCAGGTGCGAAGCATGGCACCGATTCTGGGATCTCGCCGCGGCGAGGGTTTGTCACAAGCGCGTCAGCACTCTCTTTAATCGTTCACGGCGGGTCGAACCAGCACCAGCGGGCTGCCAAAACGCTTGCGCACGGCTTGTTCAATGCCGGTGGCGTCCAGCCCATTCAAGGCCAGCAGCTTGGCCGGGTCGCCGTGTTCGATGAAGGCATCGGGCAGGCCCAGCTGCAGCAGCGGCGTGGCCAGGCCGGCCGCGTGCAGCGCTTCGCCCACCGCGCTGCCGGCGCCGCCGGCGATGCAGCCTTCTTCGATCGTCACCAGCGCATCGTGGCTGCGGGCGAGTTCGGCGATCAGCGCGGCGTCCAGCGGCTTGGCGAAGCGCATGTTGGCCACGGTGGCATCGAGCTTGTCGGCTGCGGCCAGCGCCGGGTACAGCACGGTGCCGAAGGCCAGCAGCGCGATGCGGCGGCCCTGGCCCGCGGCCAGCGTCGATTCACGCCGAACCTCACCGCGGCCCCAGGACAGTTCGCTCAAACCCGCCTCGGGCAAACGGCCGACGCCGGCGCCGCGCGGGTAGCGCACGGCCACCGGGTGGTTCTGGCGGAACGCCGTGGTCAGCGACTTGCGGCATTCATCCTCATCGGCCGGCGTCAGCACGCTGACGTTCGGTATGCAGCGCAGGTAGGCGATGTCGAAGGCGCCGCAATGCGTCGCACCATCGGCACCGACGATCCCGGCACGGTCCAGCGCCAGCACGACAGGCAGGTTCTGGATCGCCACGTCGTGGATCAGCTGGTCGTAGCCGCGCTGCAGGAAGGTGGAGTAGATCGCCAGCACCGGCTTCAGGCCTTCGCAGGCCAGGCCGGCGGCAAAGGTCACCGCGTGCTGTTCGGCGATGCCGACGTCGTGGTAGCGCTTGGGGAAGCGCTTCTCGAACTCGACCAGGCCCGAGCCCTCGCGCATCGCCGGCGTGATGCCGACCAGGCGTTCATCGGCCGCCGCCATGTCGCACAGCCATTGCCCGAAGACCTGGGTGAAGCTCAGCTTCGGCGGCGTGCTCGGCTTCTTGAAGCCTTCGGCCGGGTCGAACTTGCCCGAGGCCGCGTGGTACTGCACCGGGTCGGCTTCGGCGAGCTTGTAGCCATAGCCCTTCTTGGTGACCACATGCAGGAACTGGGGACCCGTTCTTTCGCGCAGGTTCTCCAGCGTCGGGATCAGCGAACCCAGGTCGTGGCCATCGATCGGCCCGACATAGGTAAAGCCCAGTTCCTCGAAGATCGTGCCGGGCACCACCATGCCCTTGGTGTGCTCTTCGAAGCGCTTGGCGAACTCGTACAGCGGCGTGCCCTTCAGCACGCTCTTCGCGCCCTCACGCGCCTTGCTGTAGAAGTTGCCGCTCATCAGCCGCGCCAGGTGCTTGTTCAGCGCCCCCACCGGCGGCGAGATCGACATGTCGTTGTCGTTCAGGATCACCAGCACATCGGCCGCGCCGGCACCGCCGGTGGCGCCGCCATGGTTCATCGCCTCGAAGGCCATGCCGCCGGTGAGCGCCCCGTCGCCGATCACCGCCACCGCGCGGCGGTTTTCGCCCTTCAGCCGGGCGGCATGGGCCATGCCGATGGCGGCCGAGATCGAGGTGGAGGAATGCGCCGTGCCGAAGGTGTCGTATTCGCTCTCGTCGCGCCGCGGAAAGCCCGACAGGCCGCCCAGCTGGCGCAGCGTGTCCATGCGGTCCTTGCGGCCGGTGAGGATCTTGTGCGGGTAGGTCTGGTGGCCGACATCCCAGACGATGCGGTCGAACGGCGTGTTGAACACGTAGTGCAGCGCAATCGTCAGCTCCACCGTGCCCAGGTTGGACGACAGGTGACCGCCGGTGCGGCCCACGCTGGCCAGCACGAACTCGCGCAGTTCGGTGGCCAGCGTGCGCAGCTCGGGCATGGACAGCCGGCGCAGGTCGGCTGGGCTGTGGATGGTGTTCAGCAGGGCGAAGGTCATGGCGGAACTCAGCTTTCGCGGTCGACGACCAGGTCGGCCAGCTGGTGCAGATGAGCACAATCGGCCAAGCCGCTGCGGTCAAGTGCCTCATGCGCAGCACGGCGCAGTTGCTGCGCTTCATCGCGAGCCGCGGCCAGCCCCAGCACCGAAACATAGGTGGGCTTGTTGTGCTGCAAGTCCTTGCCGGCGGTCTTGCCCAGCTTGTCGGAAGCCTGCGTCACATCGAGGATGTCGTCCACCACCTGGAAGGCCAGGCCGATCGCCGCGCCGTAGGTCGACAGCTCGGTCCAGGCCGACGGGTCGCTGGCACCGGTGGCCGCGCCCATCAGCACGCTGGCTTCGAGCAGCGCGCCGGTCTTGCGGCGGTGCATGTCGCGCAGTTGCGCTTCGTCGAGCGCCCTGCCGATGTTGGCCAGGTCGATGGCCTGGCCGCCGGCCATGCCGGCATGGCCCGCGGCCCGCGACAGCAAGGCGCAGAGCCGGGCCTGCAGCGCCGGCGGCACGCTGGCGTCGCCGGGTGTCAGCACCTCGAAGGCCAGCGCCTGCATCGCATCGCCGGCCAGCATGGCCGCTGCTTCGCCGAAGCGCACATGCACCGTCGGCTTGCCGCGGCGCAGCACATCGTTGTCCATACAGGGCATGTCGTCATGCACCAGCGAGTAGGCGTGGATCAACTCCACCGCCACCGCGGCACGCATCGCGGCATCGGCATGGCCGTTCACCGCTTCGCAGGCCGCGCGCACCAGTAGCGGCCGCAGGCGCTTGCCGCCATCGAGCACGCCATAGCGCATCGCTTCGCCCAAGCCGGCCGGGGCATCAGCCGGCACCCAGCGCTCCAGTGCCTGCTCCACCTGCCGCAGCGCGCCGCGCATCCAGTGATCGAAGGCTTCGGGCGACGGGGCGATCACGATGTCCAATCCTTCAGCTGGCCGTCTTCCAGGACCTTGACCTGGGCCTCAACGGCCTGCAGCCGGCCGCGGCAGAGGGCCAGCAGCTCGGCACCGCGGCGGTAGCTGTCGAGCAGGCCGTCCAGCGGCATCTGGCCGCTTTCCATGGCCTGCACCAGGCGTTCCAGTTCGGCCAGCGCATCCTCGTAGCGGGCGGGCTCGGCATCTGGTGTGGCGGGGGCAGCGGTCATGGAGTCGAGGTCAGCGGGGAGTGCGGATTTTAGTCGCCACGCGGCGGGGCGCGCCGCCCCCCGGGTACACTCGCCGGTCCGGCCAGCCGCGAGGGTGGCCGTTCATCATTGAAAAACCCATCCGCGGGGCCACCGGGTGGGGGTTTAGACATCCTTGCTGGAGATCCTGGGGATCATGTCGGACCTGAGCATCAGTCTCGAAGCTCTTGCGCACACCCATGCGCATACACGCTCGCAGCTATCCGTTTCAAGCTATTTCGCCGACGAGTTGTTTCGTCGCGAGATGGAGTTGATCTTTCAGCACGGGCCCCGCTACCTGGGGCACGAACTGGCAATACCGGAAGTCGGAGACTACTACGCGCTGCCGCAGGAAGGCGAAGGCCGGGCCCTGGTGCGCACGCCGCAGGGCGTGCAGCTGCTGTCCAACGTCTGCCGCCACCGCCAGGCCGTGATGCTGCGCGGGCGTGGCAACACGCGCTCGAACATCGTCTGCCCGCTGCACCGCTGGACCTACGACCTGCAGGGCCAGTTGCTGGGCGCGCCGCATTTCGAGCAAGACCCCTGCCTGCACCTGAACAACTACCGCACGCGCCGCTGGAACGGCATGCTGTTCGAGGACAACGGCCGCGACATCGCCGCCGAACTCGGTGCCGTGGGGCCACGCGCCGACCTGGACTTCTCTGGCTACGTGCTCGACAAGGTGCACCTGCACGAGTGCCAGTACAACTGGAAGACCTTCATCGAGGTCTACCTTGAGGATTACCACGTCGGACCCTTCCATCCCGGCCTGGGCCAGTTCGTCAGCTGCGACGATCTGAGCTGGGAGTTCGGCCGCCACCACAGCGTGCAGACCGTGGGCATTCGCGACGCGCTGGCCAAGCCCGGCTCGGCCACCTACCAGCGCTGGCATGAGGCGGTGCTGGCTTTCCGTGGTGGCGTGCCGCCGAAACACGGCGCGATCTGGCTGACTTACTACCCGAACGTGATGGTCGAGTGGTACCCGCATGTGCTGGTGGTTTCCACGTTGTACCCGCGTGGCCCGCAGAAGACGCTGAACATCGTCGAGTTCTACTACCCGGAAGAGATCGCGGCCTTCGAGCGCGACCTGGTCGAAGCCGAGCAGGCCGCCTACCTGGAAACCTGCGTCGAGGATGACGAGATCGCCGAGCGCATGGACGCCGGCCGCCGCGCGCTGATGGAGCGCGGCGACGACGAAGCCGGGCCCTACCAGAGCCCGATGGAAGACGGCATGCGCGAGTTCCACACCTGGTACCGGCGGGCGATGGGCATGGGGCGCAGCCAACGCTAGCTTGCCGGCATCCAGGCGGGCCCTCGCTGCGTAGGAAGCGGCATGCCGCTCGCCCGCGCGGCCAGGAAAACCGCGTGACCGCCCTCCTGCACAAGACCCTGCTCGCACTGCTGGTGCTGCTCAGCCTGCCCTTGCGGGCCCATGACCTGTGGATCGCACCGAGCACGTTCAGGCCCGAGCCCGGGCAAGGCGTCGCGCTGCGTCTGCAGGTCGGCGAAAAGCTGAGCGGCGAGCCGCTGCCGCTGGTGCCCCAGCGGGTCAAGCGCTTCTTTGCGCACGACGGGCTCGCGGAGCGCCCGGTGGCAGCGCGGCGCGGCGGCGATCCAGCAGGGCAGTGGCGCGCTGGCGCGCCCGGCCTGCACGTCATCAGCTACCAGAGCCATGCCAGCCGGATCGAGCTGGATGCGCAGAAGTTCAACGCCTACCTGGCCGAAGAAGGGCTGGAGGCGGTGCTCAGGCTGCGCGCGCAGCGCGGCCACACCGCTGCGCCGGCCAGCGAGCGCTTCGCCCGCTGCGCCAAGAGCCTGCTGCAGGTCGGCCCGGCCGCCGAGGGCCAGCGCGACATCGACCTCGGCTGCACGCTGGAACTGGTGGCCGAGGGCAACCCCTATGCCGGCGCCGCCGATCTGCCCTGGCGCCTGCGCTACCTCGGCCAGCCCTTGGCCGGTGCACTGGTGGTGGCCTTGAATGCCCAGACCCCGGCGCAGGCGATCAGCGCCCGCACCGACGCCGAAGGCCGCGTGCGGCTGACCCTGGCCGCACGCGGCCTGTGGCTGGTCAAGGCCGTGCACATGCTGCCGGCCGAACCGGGCGCCGACGCCGAGTGGCAGAGCCACTGGGCTTCCGTGACCTTCGAACGTTAGGCCTGCCGGCGATGCGCCGGCATCAAGGCTGACATCAGGGCTGGTGGACCCAGTTGCCCTTGTCGATCTTCACCATCACGCGGGCGCGCTGGTCCAGCCCGTTGTGATCGTTCGGCGACATCGTGAAGATGCCGTGCGCGCCGGGCATCTCGCGGGTGGCTTCCAGCGCATCGCGCAGCGCCGCGCGGAAGGCCGGCGTGCCGGGCTGCGCCTTCTTCAGCGCCACGGTCACCGCGCGCTGCATCAGCAGACCGGCGTCCCAGGCATGGGCGCCGAAGGTTGACACCGAGCCCTTGCCGAACTTGGCTTCATAGGCGGCCACGTACTCCTGCGCGGTCTTGCGCGCCGGGTGGTGGGTAGGCAGCTGAGCGGCCACCAGCACCGGGCCGGCCGGCAGGATCGTGCCGTCACCATCGGCACCGACGACGCGCAGGAAATCATTGTTCGCGACGCCGTGCGTCTGGTAGATCTGGCCCTTGTAGCCGCGCTCCTTCAGCGCCTTCTGCGGTAGCGCGGCCGGCGTGCCGGAGCCGACCACCAGCACCGCCTGCGGGTTGGCGCCGACCAGTTTCAGCACCTGCCCGGTGACCGATGAATCGGTGCGGTTGTAGCGCTCGGTAGCAACGATGGTGATGCCCTTCAGCCCCGCGGCCTTGCCGAACTCGGTGAGCCAGCCTTCACCATAGGCGTCGGCAAAGCCGATGAAGCCCACCGTCTTGATGTTGTGGTCGCCCATGTGCTGGGCGATGGCCAGCGCCATCATGATGTCGTTCTGCGGCGTCTTGAAGACCCAGCGCCGCTTCGGGTCGACCGGCTCGACGATGCGCGAGGAAGCGGCCATCGAGATCATCGGCGTCTGGCTTTCCGACACCACGTCCAGCATCGACAGCGAGTTCGGCGTGGTCGTCGAGCCCAGGATCAGGTCGACCTTGCTCTCGGTGATCAGCCGGCGCGTGTTGGTCACGGCCGCCGTGGTGTCCGAGGCATCGTCGAGCACGATGTAGTTGACCTTCTGGCCGGCGATGCTGCGCGGCATCAGCTCGATGGTGTTCTTCTCGGGAATGCCCAGCGATGCCGCCGGTCCGGTGGCCGAGACGGTGACGCCGACGTTGATGTCGGCGCGTGCCGCCAGTGTGCCGGCGGCCAGTGCCACGGCGGTGGCCGTGTGCAGCAGGGATAGTATGAAGTTCATGCACATGTCTCCTTCTTCGGGGTCTTGGGACGGGATCGTTTGACGGCCGGCTTGGCTGGCGGCGGCACCTGCACCGCCGCCAGGCCGCCCAGGAACAGGTCCACCACCACCGGCGCCATCGCGTCATGGCGGATCGGCCCCTCGGGCTTCAGCCAGGTGAACATCCAGTTGATCATGCCGAACAGCAGCATCGTCAGCGGCGTGGCCAGCGCGGCCTGCGCCAGGTCGGGTCGCAGCGCCGTCACCGCATCGGCGAAGGCGGCGACCACTTCGCGCTCGCCGCCGAGCACACGCTCGCGTGCGTCGGCGTCAAGGAACTTCACGTCCTCGGTCAGCACGCGGTGTTCGTTCTGCGCATCGGCATAGGCCCGCACGAAGCGGGCGATCAGCTGCGCCAGGCGATCCCGCGGGCTGTGGGTCTCGGCCCGCACCTCGGCGACCAGCGACTGCAGACGCCCGACGTGGGCCCGCGCCACGCACAGCAGCAGCTCGTGCTTGTCCCGCACATAGTGGTAGAGCGTGGGCTTGGAGATGCCGCAGGCGGCCGCCACCTGATTCATCGAGGTGGCGGTGTATCCCTGGTGCGCAAACAGCGCGGCCGCCTGCGCGAGGATGGCTTCACGCTGATCGTCGAAGGCGGCGGTTCGGACGCGTCCCATGTGCGTTATCTGTCATCGAAGGACACGGTGACCGCCGGCGTCAGCGGGTGCGCCTGGCAGGTCAGCACGAAGCCCGCGGCCAGGTCGGCCGGCTCCAGCGCAAAGTTTCGGTCCATGCGCACTTCGCCGGCCTGCAGCCGGGCCCGGCAGGTGCCGCAGACGCCGGACTTGCAGGAGTACGGCACGTCCATGCCGGCCCGCGCGGCCGCTTGCAGGATGTGGCCGTCGCTCTCCGCAAAGGGCACGACGCGGGTGAAGCCATCGCGCACGATCGTGATCTGCGCCTGGGCCACGTCGCCGGCCTGGGCCACCGGCAGCGGCGCGGCGCCGTCGGGCACGCCGAAGCGTTCAATGTGGATGCGCCCGGGCGCCAGGCCGGCGTCGCGCAGCGCGGCTTCGGCCTCGTCGTTCAGGCCGTAGGGGCCGCAGACATAGGCCGCATCAATGCCTTGCACGTCGATCAGCGTGCGCAGGAAGACGGCCAGCTTGTCGCGGTCGATGCGGCCGCTGGACAGCGGCGCATCCACCGGTTCGCGCGAGAACACCGGGTGGATCGCCAGTCGCGTCAGGTGGCGGTTCTTCAGGTCTTCGAGTTCTTCCTTGAACATCGTCGACGCACCGCTGCGGTTGCCGTAGATCAGCGTCGCGTGGCTGTGCGGTTCCTGCGCCAACAGCGAACGCAGGATGGCCAGGATCGGCGTGATGCCGCTGCCGCCGGCGATCAGCAGCACATGGCGCCTCGCCTGCGGATCGGGGCGGAACGTAAAGCGGCCCTGCGGCGGCATCACGTCGATCGTCTCGCCGGCCTTCAACTCTGCGTGCACCCAACTCGAGAACAGGCCACCGGGCACATGGCGGATGCCGACCTGCAGCCGGGCTGGGTCGGTGCCGGAGCAGATCGAGTACGAACGGCGCTGCTCCTCGCCGTTCAGCGTGTGGCGCAAGGTCAGGTGCTGGCCGGGCTCGAAGGCAAATGCGTCACGCAGGGAGTCCGGCACGTCGAAGCCGAGCACCAGCGCGTCTTCGGCCTCGGGCCGGTACTCGGCGATGCGCAGTGGGTGGAAGTGCGTATCACCGCTCATGTCAGCCCCCTGGTCGCGTTGCTCCCACCCCCCGAGGGGGATTCGCCCTTGGGGCGGCCCGGCGTGCTCATATCGGCTTGAAGTGTTCAAAGGGTTCGCCGCAGGCCAGGCAGCGGTACAGCGCCTTGCAGGCAGTGGAGCCAAAGGCCGACAGCCGTTCGGTGTTGCCTGATTCGCAACGCGGGCAGTTCAAGGCCTTCGGCACGAAGCGCACGACCTGCTCGCCGCAACGCCCCGGCGGCGCGATGCCGTAGTCGCGCAGCTTGCGCCGCCCTTCGTCGCTGATCCAGTCGGTGGTCCAGGCTGGCGCACGTCGCGTGGTGACGCGCACGGGGCCCAGGCCTGCGGCCTCGAGCGCCTCAACCACACTGGCGGCGATGAGCTCGGTGGCCGGGCAGCCGGAATAGGTCGGCGTCAGCACCACGTCCAGCCCGTCGTCGTCCGAGCGCACATCGCGCACGATGCCGAGCTCGACCAGCGAGATCACCGGCACTTCCGGATCCGGCAGCTGGGCCAGCACTCGCCAGGCTTCCTGCGTGCGGTCCTTCAGCTCGGCGCCACACATCACCACACTCCTCCTGGAAAGCTGCGCTGAAGGTACTGCATCTCGGCCAGCATGAAGCCCAGGTGCTCGCTGTGCACACCTCGCCGTCCGGTGGACCGGAACGCGCCGGCTGCGGGCATGGCGAGTTGCGCTTCGGCGAACACCGGTTCCAGTTCGGCAAGCCAGGCGGACTGCAGTTCATCCATGCCCGGCCCGAGTCCCGATGCACGGGCAGCGGCATCCACCGCATCGGCCTCGAACATCTCGGGCACATAAGGCCAGGCGCGCTGCAGCGCGGCGCGCATGCGGGCGGCCGACTCATCGGTGCCGTCGCCCAGCCGCACGGCCCACTCGGCCGCATGGCCCTGGTGGTAGCGCGCTTCCTTGACCGCCTTGCCGGCGATGGCGGCCACCTCGGCATCGCTGGAATCCTGCAGCCGCCGCCACAACAGCTTGAACCAGGTGGCCAACAGGAGATTGCGCAACACCGTGTCGGCAAAGTCGCCACCACCCTTGCGCAGCGGCAATTCGACCAGCGTGAGGTTGCGGTAGTCCCGCTCGTCGCGCAGGAAGGCCAGTTGGTCTTCGTCGTAGCGCAGGCCCCCGCCTTCGCCATGCAAGTGCCCGGCATGCGTCAGCAGCGCCCTGGCCTGCCCCAGCAGGTCCAGCGCAATGTTGCTCAGCGCGATGTCTTCTTCCAGCACGGGGCCATGCCCACACCACTCGGTCAAGCGTTGCGCATGGATCAGCGCGGTGTCGGCGATGCGCAGCAGGTACTCGACGTCCTGTCGAGGCTGCAGCGAGATCGATGCGGTGCTCATGCCCGGCTCAGATGTGGTTGACGGCATCGGGCAGCACGTAGAAGGTCGGGTGGCGGTAGACCTTGTCCTCGGCGGGATCGAACAGCATGTCCTTGTCGCCGGGATCGCTGGCCACGATCAAGGCCGAGGGCACGACCCACAGGCTGACGCCTTCCTGGCGCCGCGTGTAGACCTCGCGCGCCAGGCGCAGCGCCATCTTCGCGTCGGCCGCATGCAGGCTGCCGCAGTGCTTGTGGTCCAGGCCGGCCTTGGGCCGCACGAAGACTTCCCACAAAGGCCACTCGGCCGCTTTCGCGTCCTTCGGCCATTCGTTTCGTGTGTTATCACTCATGTTCAATCCCTCAGGCGGCTTGCGCCCGCAGTGCGCGCTTGCGTTCATGCACCATGGCCGCATCACGCACCCAGGCGCCGTCGTCGCGGGCCTTCACGCGGGCGGCCAGGCGCTCACGGTTGCAAGGGCCGTCACCGCCGACGACGCGCCAGAACTCGGCCCAGTCGATGGACCCGAAATCATGGTGGCCGCGTTCGGCGTTCCATTTCAACGCCGGGTCGGGCATCGTCACGCCCAGCACCTGGGCCTGCTGCACCGTCGCGTCAACGAACTTCTGCCTTAAATCGTCGTTGCTGATGCGCTTGATGCCCCAGCGCATCGACTGGCCGGAGTTGGAGCTCTCGCTGTCCGGCGGGCCGAACATCATCAGGCTGGGCCACCACCAGCGGTTCACCGCGTCCTGCACCATCGCGCGCTGCGCTGCCGTGCCTTGGCTCATCATCGTCAGCAGCGATTCGAAGCCCTGGCGCTGGTGGAAGGATTCTTCGCGGCAGATGCGGATCATCGCGCGCGCATACGGCCCGTAGCTGCAGCGGCACAGCGGCAACTGGTTCATGATTGCCGCGCCATCGACCAGCCAGCCGATCACGCCCATGTCGGCCCAGCTGAGCGTCGGGTAGTTGAAGATCGAGCTGTACTTGGCCTGGCCCGCATGCAGCGCGTCGATCATCTGATCGCGGCTGGTGCCCAGGGTTTCGGCGGCGGCGTACAGGTAGAGGCCATGGCCGGCTTCGTCCTGGATCTTGGCCAGCAGAATCGTCTTGCGCTTGAGCGTCGGCGCGCGCGTGACCCAGTTGCCCTCGGGCAGCATGCCGACGATCTCGGAGTGCGCATGCTGGCTGATCTGGCGCACCAGCGTCTTGCGGTAGTGCTGCGGCATCCAGTCCTTGGCCTCGATGAAACTCCCTTCGTCGATGCGGGCTTCGAAGCGCTGCTCCAGCAGCGCTTCCTCGGCCGAGCGCACCGGCGCGCGCTCTTCCTTGGGGGCGGTGTCCATCGCCTGGGTGTACATGGCGGGTTCCTTTGTTTCGGGCGCTGTTTTGGGTGCTGTCTTGGGCGCTACTTCGGCCGCTTGTCGATCACGCGCCGGGCCTTGCCGACCAGCGTGCGCTCGATCGAATCAGGCGCGCCCACGGTCACGCGCGCACTGACGCCGATCAAGCTCTTGATCTGCTGCTGCAGCGCATGGCCGATTTCCACGCCATTCGCCGCCTGATGCTCGGGCAGCAACTCGCAGCGCACGTCCAGTTCGTCCAGCAGGTCCTGGCGTGTCACCACCAGCTGGTACTGGCCGGCCAGCTGGCCCTGCTTCAGCACCAGCTCCTCGATCTGCGTCGGGAACACGTTGACGCCGCGGATGATCAGCATGTCGTCCGAGCGACCGACGATCTTGCCCATGCGCCGCATGCTGCGCGCGGTGGGCGGCAGCAGCCGCGTCAGGTCGCGCGTGCGGTAGCGGATGACCGGCAGCGCTTCCTTGCTCAGCGTCGTGAACACCAGCTCGCCTTCACGGCCTTCGGGCAGCACTTCACCGGTGTCGGGGTCGATGATCTCGGGGTAGAAATGGTCCTCCCAGATCACCGGTCCGTCCTTGCTCTCGATGCACTCGTTGGCCACGCCCGGGCCCATCACTTCCGACAGGCCGTAGATGTCCACCGCATCGATGCCGGCGTCGGCCTCGATGCCGGCGCGCATCGCTTCGGTCCACGGTTCGGCGCCGAAGATGCCGACGCTGACCGACATCGCCCGCGGGTCCAGCCGCTGGCGTTTGAACTCCTCGATGATCACCTGCATGTAGCTGGGCGTGACCATGATGATGTCGGGCTGGAAATCGACGATCAGCTGCACCTGCTTCTCGGTCTGGCCGCCGGACATCGGGATCACCGTGCAGCCCAGACGCTCGGCTCCGTAGTGCGCGCCCAGCCCGCCGGTGAACAGGCCATAGCCATAGGCCACGTGCACGATGTCGCCGGCGCGGCCGCCGGCGGCGCGGATCGAGCGCGCCATCAGCTGCGCCCAGGTGTCGATGTCGGCTTGCGTGTAGCCCACCACCGTCGGCTTGCCGGTGGTGCCGGACGAGGCATGGATGCGCACCACCTGCCGGCGCGGCACCGCGAACATGCCGAAGGGGTAGTTCCTGCGCAGGTCGTCCTTGACGGTGAACGGGAACTTCGCCAGATCGGCCAGGCTCTTGCAGTCCGACGGATGCACGCCCCTGGCATCGAAGGCCTGGCGGTAGTGCGGCACGTTCTCGTAGGCCTGGGCCAGCGTGTGCTGCAGGCGCTTCAGTTGCAAGGCCTGCAGTTCGTCGCGGCTGGCGCGCTCGATCGGCTCCAGGTCACCCGGGGCGGGTTGTTTCACAGGCATTCAGGCACCTCGCTGAACGGGGAGACCACCGATCACCGGCCGCCCCTTCATCGTGTACGAGCGGCCGCGGAACATCGCCACACGCTCACCGCGCTGGTTGCGGACTTCGATGTCGTACAACCCGGTGCGACCTGACTTGCTGAGCTCCTGTGCCACAGCGGTCAGCACATCGCCGGCATGCGAGGGCGCCAGCAGATCGACCGAGAAGCCCGCTGCCACCGTCAACTCGTCGTAGGCATTGCAGGCATAGGCAAACGCGGTGTCGGCCAGCGTGGACACCAGGCCACCATGGCAGATCGCGAAGCCGTTCAGCATGTCGGCCCGCACCGGCATCGAGGCGCTCGCGCGGCCGGGGCCGATGCTGTCCACGGTGATGCCCAGCGTGCGCAGCACGGTGTCCTTGGCGAGCATCGCCGCGCGCACGGCTTCGGCGGTTTGTTGGGCACGTTGTTGCGCGATTTCCGGGGTGGTTTCAGGCACGGTCATGGGCGCTTGCATCCTGAAAATTGACCGACCGGTCGGTAGATCAATCTGAAGCCGGATACTACGGCGGCAAGGCCGGCTGATGCAAGTCAAAGCGCGGCCGGGTTTTCACCAGGGGCCTGCCGCCCGGCGGCGTGGCCGAAGGGGACTTTGGCGCAGGCCCATGGGCCCGCGCGGCAGCGCACCAAGCCGGTCAGATGTCACGTTTGGGTGCGATGCGAAGCGGGTTTGAAACCTGATGGCCCGGCCGGCGGAACCGGATTGAAACACGGGGCACTCAGCATTCGAGCCATCGCTGCGAAGCCTTCGCAGCCTGCCCATCGAAGGACTGAGCATGACCCGCACCCGACTCCTGATCCATTCCCGCCGCATGAGCCAGCAGCGCCGTGCGCACACGCCGCGCACCGGTCCCGCACGCGTCAAGGCCTCAGCGGCCGGCGGCCACCTTGCGCAACAGTTCGAGCAGCATCGCCCGTTCGGCGGCGCTCAGGCGGCCGTCTAGCTCACGCTCCATCGGCCCCGCAGCGGCCGCCGCGTCGCGCGACAGGCGCTGGCCGGAGTCGGTCAGCACGATGTTCTGCGAGCGGCGGTCGGTCTGGTTGCGCTCGCGCAGCAGCAGGCCGCGCTGCTGCAGGCGGTCCAGCAGCAGCGTCAGGTTGGGCGCGGTCAACGCCAGCACCTGGCCCAGCCTTTTGGGCGATAGCGGCCCGTTTTCCAGCAGCAGCATCAGGATCGAGAACTCCACCTTGCGCAGGTTGAAGCGCTCGCCGACATGGCGCTCGAACATGTCCACCGTGGTCACCGCCGCCTGCGCGATGTGATAGCCCAGCACATCGGCCAGGGTGCCCAGCGACACGGTGGCCGGCGCCACCCGGGGTTCGGCGGCAGTGCCGGCAGGCGGCACCAGTTTGACAATGGAACGTGGCATGGGCTGGAAGATTGGCTGGCGAGCGGCTGGCTGTCGTCGGCGATCGCCGTCAATCCTGCTTGCGCGCGGCGCCGAGGTAGGTTTCGATCACGCGCGGGTCGCCGGCCAATTGCGCCGCCGGCCCTTCGAGCGCGATGCTGCCGGTCTCCAGCACATAGGCGTGGTTGGCCACTTCCAGTGCGGCGCGGGCGTTCTGCTCGATCAGCAGGATGCTGACGCCCTGCTCGCGCAGCTGCTCGATGATGCGGAAGATCTCGCGCACGATCAGCGGCGCCAGGCCCAGGCTGGGCTCATCCAGCATCAGCAGCTTCGGCCGTGACATCAGCGCCCGGCCCACCGCCAGCATCTGGCGCTCGCCGCCGGACAAGGTGCCGGCCAGCTGCGTGCGCCGCTCCTTCAGCCGCGGGAACAGCGCGTAGACGCGCTCGATCTCGTTGCGCCAGTTCGGTACGCGCAGCTTCATCGCGCGGAAGCCGCCGAGGATCAGGTTGTCCTCCACCGGCATCGTGCTGAACAGCTCGCGCTTTTCCGGCACCAGCGCCAGGCCCAGCATCACACGCTCTTCGAGCGAGACCTCCGCCAGATCCACACCGTCGAAAGTGACTTGGCCACGCGAAGGCAGCATCGCGATCAGTGCATTCAGCGTGGTTGATTTGCCGGCGCCGTTGGGCCCGATGATGGTGGCGACCTGGCCTTTGGCGACCGAGAAACTCAGTCCGGTCAGCACCTCGGCGCGGCCGTAGCCGGCGTGCAGGTTGGTGACTTGAAGCAATGCGTCGGCCATGTCAGTGTTCCGTACCCAGATAGGCGGCGCGCACCACCGGGCTGGCCTGCACTTCGGCCGGCGTGCCTTCGATCAGGCGGGTGCCGAATTCCATCACCACGATGCGGTCGGTCAGGCCCATCACGAAATCCATGTCGTGCTCGACCAGCAGGATGCTCATGCCTTCGGCCTTCAGCTGGCGCAGCACATCGCCCAGCGCCTGCTTCTCCTTGTGGCGCAGGCCGGCGGCGGGCTCGTCCAGCAGCAGCAGCGCGGGATCGGTGCACAAGGCTCGCGCAATCTCCATCAGGCGCTGCGGGCCCAGCGCCAGGTTGCCGGCCAGCTCATGCATCTTGTCGGCCATGCCGATGCGCTGCAGCTGCGCCTCGGCCTCGGCGAACAGGCGCTTCTCTTCGGCACGGTCCAGCCGCAGCATCGCCCGCAGCGTGCCGGAACTGGTGCGCAGGTAGCCGCCCAGCGCCACGTTCTCCAGCACCGTCATCTCCGGGATCATCTTCACGTGCTGGAAGGTGCGCGAGATGCCGCGCCGCGCGATGTTGCGCGAGGGCTGGCCGTCGATGCGCTCGCCGCGGAAACGCACCTGGCCACGGGTGAGCGCCAGCACGCCGGTGATCAGATTGAAGGTGGTCGACTTGCCGGCGCCGTTGGGACCAATCAGGCCGACGATGTCGCCGCTCTTGATCTTGAAGCTCACGTCGTTGACGGCCACCAGGCCGCCGAACTCCTTGCGCACCGCGTCCACTTCCAGCATCAGCTCGCCGGCCGCGGGCTTGCTGCGCACGGCCAGGCGCTGCGCGCTGTCCCAGTCCTTCACCCGCCGGGGCGCCGGCAGCCAGCGCGTGACGAAGGTCCACAGCCCGTCGGGCGCGTACTTCAGCACCAGCACCAGCACCAGGCCGAAGACGATGATCTCGAAGTTGCCGCTGGTGCCGATCAGTTGGGGCAATAGCACCTGCAGCTGATCCTCCACCAGCTTGACCACGCCAGCGCCGATGAAGGCGCCCCAGACATGGCCGACACCGCCGAGCACCGCGATGAACAGGTACTCGATGCCGCGGTGGATGCCGAACGGCGACGGATTGACCGTGCGCTGGAAATGCGCGAACAACCAGCCCGAGACGGCGGCCAGCACCGCGGCGATGACGAACACGATGACCTTGTAGCGCAAGGTCGAGATGCCCATGGCCTCGGCCATCGTCGTGCCGGTCTTCAGCGCGCGGATGGCCCGGCCGGGGCGTGAATCCAGCAGGTGCGTGACCGCCAGCGCGCCGATCAGCGCGAAGACCCAGATCAGCACGTAGATGCCGCGGCCGCTGCCCAGGTTGGCGCCGAACAGCGTGATCGGCGGCACGCCCAGGATGCCGTCGTACTTGCCGAGGAACTCCATGTTGGACATGGTGTAGTAGATCGTCAGGCCCCAGGCGATGGTGGCCAGCGGCAGGTAGTGGCCGGACATGCGCAAGGTGATGGCGCCCAGCACCAGCGCCACCAGCACCGACAGCGCGACGCCGATCGGCAAGGTCAGCCACGGTGAGACGCCCATCTTGACGGCCAGGAAGGCCGCCGTGTAGGCACCGACGCCGACGAAGGCCGCCTGGCCGAAGGACGTGAGCCCGGACACGCCGGTGAGCAACACCAGGCCCAGCGCGACGATGGCGTACAGGCCGATGTAGTTGAGCTGGGTGATCCAGAAGTCCGGCAGCGGCAGCAGCGGCACGGCCAGCAGCATCAGTGCCGCGAAGACCGGGAAAGCGAAACGCGTCAGCATGATTTTCAATGTTCCTCGCTGTGCGGATCGCGCAACGAGCGCCACAACAACACCGGGATGATCGAGCTGAAGACGATCACCTCCTTGAAGGCGCTGGCCCAGAACGAGCCGAAGCTTTCCAGCAGGCCGACCGCCAGCGCGCCGATCAAGGCCTGCGGATAGCTCGACAGTCCGGCGAACACCGCCGCGACGAAACCCTTCAGGCCGATCAGGAAGCCGGAGTCGTAGAACACCGTCGTCGTCGGACCGATCAGCAGGCCCGACAGCGCACCGATGAAGGCCGCCATCGTGAAGGTCAGGCGCCCGGCCGAATCGGACGAGATGCCCATCAGCCGCGCGCCCAGGCGATTCACCGCCGTCGCGCGCAAGGCCTTGCCGTACAGCGAGCGTTCGAAGAAAAGCCACAGCGAGACGATCAGCGCCAGCGAAGCCAGGAAGATGATCAGCGTCTGGCCCGACAGCATCAGCGGACCGACATTGAAGCGCGCATCCCAGAAGCTCGGGTTGCGAAAGCCCTCGGCACCGAAGAACAGCAGGCCCAGGCCGGTCAGCGCGAAATGCACGCCCACCGAGACGATCAGCAGCACCAGCACGGTCGCATCGGCCAGCGATTCATAGGCCAGCCGGTAGATCAGCGAGCCGAAGGGCGTGACCAGCGCCAGCGTCAGCAGCGCCTGCACCAGCAGCGGAAAATTATGCGGCGCGGCCCAGATGGCCAGCGCCGAGATCAGCACCGGATAGGCCACTGTGTGCAGCACGCGCAAGACGATGCGCCGCGGGCTGTGGCCGTGCCGGAAACCGTTGACCAGATCGGCCAGTGCCGCCAGTCCGGTCAGCACCAGCAGGAACCAGACGGTGCCCGGCACCTTGCCGAGCTGGAACAGCGCGAGCGTCAAGGCGCCGAACGCGACGAACTCCCCTTGCGGGATGAAGATGATGCGGGTGACCGCAAACACCAGCACGGTGGCCAGTGCCAGCAGCGCATAGATCGCACCATTGGTCACGCCATCCAGCGCCAGGATGCTGGCTATCGAGAAGTCCATCGCGCGCGTCTCTTAACAATCAGTCTTCGTAGGCCCAGTCGCTGTTCACGACTTTCAGCATCACCCCAGTCTTGGTGGTGTAACCCCAGTGGTCGTCCTTGGTCCAGTTCATGATGCCGTGGGCGAACACCGTGCGGCCCATGGTTTCGATGGCATCACGCAGCGCGGCACGGAATTCCTTGGTGCCGGGCTTGGCGGTCTTCAGCGCCACCGGCACGGCCTTTTCCAGCACGATCAGCGCGTCGTAGGCATGGCCGGCGAACTGGTTGCGCGAGCCGGCGCCATAGGCCTTTTCGTACTTGGCGACGAAGTCCAGTGCCAGCGGCTTGGACGGGTGGCTGTCAGGCAGCAGTTCACCGACCACGGCCGGGCCGGAGGCGACATAAGTGCCTTCGACATCCTTGCCGCCGATGCGCATCAGGTCACGCGTGGCCGCGGCATGGGTCTGGTAGACCTTGCCCTTGTAGCCGCGTTCGACGATGGCCTTCTGCGGCATCGCGGCGCCGGAGCCCGAAGCCACGATCAGCATCGCATCGGGGTTGGCCGCGACCAGCTTCAGCGCCTGCGCGGTGACGCTGGTGTCGCTGCGCGCGAAGCGTTCGGCAGCGATGACCTTGATGCCGTTCTTCTCGGCCAGCGGCGTGAATTCCTTCAGCCACTGCTCGCCATAGGCATCGGTGTAGCCGAGGAAGCCGACCGTCTTGATGTTCTGCTTGCGCATCAGGTTCAGCATCGCGAACGCCATCACGGTGGTCGACTGCGGCAGGCGGAAGGTCCAAGCGTCCTTGCCCGGCGGCAGGCCGGCCGGCGAAGCGGCCAGCTGCACGGTGCCGGATTCGGCCGCCACATCGGCCATCGGAATCGCCACCGGCGTGGCGGCCGAGCCGATGATGATGTCGACCTTGTCCTCGGTGACGAAGCGGCGCGCGTTCTGCACGCCCTTGGTCGGGTCGGTGGCGTCGTCGAGGATGATGACCTTCAGCTTCTCGCCCGCCACTGTCTGCGGCCAGAGCTTGAAGTAGTTCTGCATCGGAATGCCCAGGCCCGAGGCCGGGCCGGTCAGCGGCAGGCTGATGCCCACGGTGAGGTCGGCCCAGGCCGGCAGCGCGGCCAGCAAAGCCACACCGGCGGCGGCCCATGTCTTGATCAGTTTCATCGTGATGTCTCCTGGCAATGTTCGAGGGGTATCACAGGCACAGCGCCTTGATGTCCTCGGGAACGGGAATGGAACGCAAACGATCCGGGTCGGCCGGATCGCGGATGACGAAGGTGCGGATCTCGGTGCCCTCGCACAGCAGATCGCTGCCGCGCAGCACCCGGTGGCGGTGAATGAAGACCTTGCGCCGCCACTCCTCGATCGAGGTGTGCACCTCGATCTCCTGGCCATAGGTGGCAGGCTTGAAGAAGCGGGTGTGGATCTCCAGCAGCGGCGCGCCGACGATGCCGCGGATCTTGTGCAACTCGCGCCACGGCGGCACGCCGCAGGCCATGAAGAAGCTCAGCGAACTCTGGTCCATCCAGCGCGAGAAATTCGGGAAGAACACGATGCCGGCCGGATCGCAGTCGCCGAAGTGCACCTGCACGCGATGAATGATCGTTTTGCTCATGGGCCCGCATGGTATCCATCACGTGCGGCTCAGGTCGGCTCAGGACTCCGGCGTAAAGCCGATGCGCTTGACGATCGGACCCCAGGCAAGGTTTTCGTCCTTCACCGCCTTGGCCAGTTCGTCCGGGCTGGTGACGGCGACCTCCAGGCCGTAGGCCGCCAGGGCCTCGCTCATCTCGAGCGTGCTCATCGCCGCCTTGATCGCCGCCGCGTGGCGCTGCACCACATCGGCCGCTGCCTTGCCGGGCAGGAAGAAGCCGTACCACTCCACCTGCTCCAGCGCCTTGAAGCCAAGTTCGGTGAAGCTGGGCACCTCCGGCAGGAAGCGCGAGCGCTTGGGGCCCGAGGTGGCCAGCACACGCAGCTTGCCGGTCTTGACATGCGGCAGGTAGTCACCGATCGGGCCGACGAAGGAGGTGAGCTGCCCACCCAGCAGATCCTGGATGCCCGGCACCGTGCCGCGGTAGGGCACGTGGCTCAAAGCGACGCCCGATTCCTTTTCCAGCAGCGCGCCGACGAAGTGCGGCGGCGAACCGGCGCCGGGCGAGCCGTAGTTGGCCTGGCCCGCCGCCGTCTTGGCCCAGGCCAGGAAGTCCTTGAGCGTCTTCACCGCCGGCGGCACGCCGGGGCCGACCGCCAGGCCGAAGACCACGCTGGTGGCGCCGCACACCGGCGTCACGTCCTCGATGCCGTAGGGCAGCTTGGGGTACAGGTGCGGGTACAGCGTGATCATCGCCGCCGGCGTCAGCAGCAGCGTGCTGCCGTCGTTCTTGGCGCGCTTGAGTTCGTCAACCGCCAGGCGGCCACCGGCACCGGGCTTGTTTTCGACCAGCGCCACCTTGGCCAGGGTGCCACGTACTTTGTCGGCCACGCGCCGGGCCACCACATCGACCGTGCCGCCAGCCGGGAAGCCGCTGAGGATGCGTAGCGTCTCCAGCGGCTCGGCGGCCTGGGCGTTGCCCAGCAGGCCGGTACCGGCCGCGGTGGAAATCAGGAGTTGTCTGCGATTGAACATGAGTCGTTTTTGCCGCTGCAATTGAAAGTTATGATTGATCAGCGTGGCGCCATGCGCAGCGCGCCGTCGAGGCGGATCACTTCACCGTTCAGGTGGCCGTTGCTGACGATGTGCAGCGCCAGATCGGCGAATTCTTCGGGCTTGCCCAGGCGCTTGGGGAACGGGATCGAACCGGCCAGCGACTGCTGCACGGCCTCTGGCAGCTGGTTCATCAGCGGCGTCATGAACAGCCCCGGCGCGATGGTGCACACGCGCACGCCGAACTGCGCCAGGTCGCGCGCCAGCGGCAAGGTCATGCCGACGATGCCGCCCTTGCTGGCCGAGTAGGCCTCCTGGCCGACCTGGCCATCGAAGGCCGCCACCGACGCGGTGTTGACGATGACGCCGCGCTCGCCGTCTTCCAGGCCTTCCAGCGGCGCGATGCGCGCCGCGGCCAGGCGCACGACGTTGTAGGTGCCGATCAGGTTGATGCGCACCACGCGCTCGAAGTCTTCCAGCGGTGCCGGCGAGCCATCTTTCTGGATCACCCGCTTGGCGGTGCCGATGCCGGCGATGTTCATCACGATGCGCGCCGGGCCATGCGCCGCCTGCGCGGCATCGAGCGCTGCCGTGACCGAGGCCGAGTCGGTGATGTCGCAGCGGCAGGCCAGGCCGCCGATGGCCTCGGCCACGCGCTGCGCGCCTTCGGCATTGACGTCGAGGATGGCCACTTTGGCGCCCTGCGCGGCCAGCGCGCGTGCCACCGCCTCGCCGAGGCCGGAGCCACCGCCGGTGACGAGGGCTGCTTGTCCTTGAATCTTCATGACGGGTGTTTCCTTGAATGCGTCAGTTCAGCGCGGGGTCGGCAGGATCAGGAACGTGTCGCTGGTCTTGCCGCGGTACAGGGCTTCGACCAGTGCGTCGCGGTGGCTCAGCACCGCGCGCTGGTTGATCGAGCCCTTGTCGGTGATTTCGCCCTTGTCGATCGACGGCGGCTCGGCCATCACATGCAGCCGGGCCGGCCGGTTGGCGCTACCGGTGCCTTCGGCCCACAGCTGGTCAAGCAGGGTCTGGAAGAAGCTGCGCACCGTCGGGTGCTGCAAGACTTCGGACGCCGGCGCATCGTCGGGCAGGCCGGCCAGGCGGCGCGCTTCATCGATGCGCGGGAACACCAGCAGGCCGATCTCGTCGCGGTTCAGACCGGCCACCACGCTGTCCTGCACGCAGGGGAAGCCCAGCGCCAGTGCGCGGGCACGCAGCGGCCCGACGCTGACGAAGGTGCCGGTGGAGAGCTTGAAGTCCTCGGCGATGCGGCCGTCGAACATCAGGCCCTGGTTGGGGTCGGCCGGATCCAGGAACTTGGCCGCGTCACCGGTGCAATAGAAACCTTCGTCGTCGAAGGCCGCGGCGGTGAGCTCGGGCTCGCGCCAGTAGCCCGGGGTCACGTTGGGGCCTCGAAAGCGGATCTCGTTCTTGTCGCC
Source organism: Aquabacterium sp. (assembly GCF_035476535.1). Lineage (GTDB taxonomy): Bacteria > Pseudomonadota > Gammaproteobacteria > Burkholderiales > Burkholderiaceae_C > Pseudaquabacterium. Next base: position 5,484 of record NZ_DATILJ010000171.1, on the reverse strand, counting down.
CATCGGCACCAGCTTGACCTCGACGCCCGGCACCGGCAGCCCGATCAGGCCGGCGCGGCCTTGATCGGCCAGTGAATGCGTGCAGGTCGGTGCGGTCTCGGTCATGCCCAAGCCGGTGATGACCTTGATGCGCTCGCCGATCACCGCTTCGGCGTGGCTGTCCATCGCGTTCAGCGTGGCCTGCGACATGCCGGCGCCACCGCACTCGAAAGCCTGCAGGCGGCTGAAGAAGTTGCGGCGCAAGTCGGCGTCGTGGTTCATCGCCGAGCACAGCTCGTCGAAGCCCTTGGGCACGTTGAAATAGATCGTCGGGGCGATCTCCTTCAGGTTGCGCACGGTTTCGGCAATGCCCTTGGGCGTGGGTTTGCCGTCGTCGAGGTACAGCGTGCCGCCGTTGTAGAGCACGACGCCGACGTTGTGGCTGCCGCCAAAGGTGTGGTTCCACGGCAGCCAGTCGACCACCACCGGCGGCTCATCGGCCAGGAAGGCCAGTGCCTGCTGGATCATCTGCTGGTTGGCGCACCACATGCGGTGCGTCACCACCACGCCCTTGGGCTGCTTGGTCGAGCCCGAGGTGAATGCAAACTTGGCGATGGTGTCCGGCCCCACCGCGGCATGCGCGGCTTCACCGGTGGCGCCGGGCACGGTGGCCAGCAGTTGATCGAATGTCAGCGCCTCGCGGCCGGCCACGCTGCCCTGCGTCAGCAGCAGCGCCACATCGGGCGCCACGCAGGCGTTGATGGCGCGGGCAAAGGGTTCACCATGGCTGGCGAAAACCATGCCCGGCTGCAGCTTGCCGAGGATGTGGCGCAGCTTGCCGTAGTCCTGCGCCACAACAGAGTAGGCGGCCGAGATGGTGCAGCTGGGCACACCGGCCCACAGCGCACCGATCAGCAGGCTCAGGTGTTCGAGGTCGTTGTCGGACAGGATCACCAGCGGGCGCTCGGCCGACAGGCCGCGATCTACCAGCGCCTGGCCGATGGCCTGGGCGCGGGCCAGCATCTGCGCGTAGCTGATGCGCTCCCAGTCACCGCCGCCGGGCGCTCTGCGCGCGGCGAAGGTGCGGTCCGGCGCCACGCGCGCCCAGTGTTCCAGCTTGTCGGTCAGGCGCGCCGGATAGTCGCCCAGTGCTTCGGTCGAGCGCAGCAGCTGCACGCCGCCATCGCGTGTCTCCAGCGTGGCGTCCAGGCAGCCGCCCACGCGCACGGCGCGGTAGCGCGCTGCCGACCCCGCCGGTGAGGCTGCCGATGGGGCCACATCAGCGCTCATGACGACTTCACCACTTTGCCGGCACGCCCTTCCAGGAAGGCCCGCAGGCGATCCTGGGCCTCGGGCGTGTTGGCCGCCGCGGCAGCCATCAGCGATTCGGTGAACAGGCCTTCAGCGGGCGCCTGCTCGACGATGCGCGGCAGCGCATGCATCACCGCAAACGCTGTCATCGGCGAATTACTGGCGATCTTCTCGGCCAGCGCCAGGCCCTTGGCCAGGCCCTCGCCGCTGGCCACGCGGTACTGCACCAGGCCGGCGCGTTCACCTTCGTCGGCATCGAAGACGCGGCCGGTCAGCATCATGTCGGTCATGCGGGCCACGCCCATCAGTCGCGGAATGCGCACCGAGCCGCCACCGCCGACGAAGATGCCGCGCTGGCCCTCGGGCAGGCCGAAGTACGCTGAATCCTCGGCCACGCGGATATGGCAGGACGCCGCCAGCTCCAGCCCGCCGCCCACCACCGCCCCGTGCAGTACGGCAATCACCGGCACATGGCCGAACTGCACGGCCTCGAACGCGGCGTGCCACATGCGCGAGTGCAGCACGGCGGCGTGGATCTCGCGCTGCACCAGTTCCGACAAGTCCAGGCCGGCGCAGAAGTGATCGCCCTCGCCGCTGATCAACACCGCCTTGGTCTGCTCCGGCAGGTTCAGGAAGGCGGTGTGCAGCTGCTGGATCAGCGTGTCGTTGATGGCGTTGCGCTTGGCCGGGCGGTTCAAACGCAGGTGCAGCACCGGTCCGCGCAGGCTCACCTGCAACAAGTCCAGCGTGGCCAGCAAGCCCTCGGCGGGCACGAAGTCAGCAATCATCGGGGCTCTCTCAAATAGTTTTCAAGCTGAATTAAATCAGCGAAGCGAATGGTGCGTCAAGTCCGGGATACAAGCAAGGGAACCTAGGGTTTTCACCAGTCACCTCTTGCCGATTTCATTCAATTGCTGAACAATAAGCGCGTCGAACACAGTTCCCAGGCCTGTCCCTGGAAGGAGACCACCGTGCAAGCCTTCATTCCCTACGGCATCTACTGGTCGACCCCCTTCGCCAAGTGGCAGGGATCCCTGGCGAACATGAACGCGGTGCGCCTGGCGGCGGTGGTCGGCAAGCAGGCGCTGGCCGCCCGCAAGTTCCCGATGGAGCACGTCGATCTCGGCGTGCTGGGCCTGACCAACCCGCAGAAGGGCAGCTTCTACGGCCTGCCCTGGCTGACCGGCATGATGGGCATCGACCGCGTCGGCGGCCCCACCGTGCAGCAGGCCTGCGCCACCAGCGTGCGGGCGATGCAGATGGCCGCGCAGGAAGTGGCCTGCGGCACGGCACGCTGTGCGCTGCTGGTGATGTGCGACCGCCAATCCAACGGCCCGGTCGTCTACTACCCCGACCCCAGCGGCACCGGCGGCTACGGCATCACCGAGCACTGGGTACCGGACAACATGGCGCTGGACCCCTACGCGCTCAACCCGATGCTGGTGACCGGCGAGAACGTCGCCACGCGCTACGGCATCAGCACCGCCGAGCAGCACGCGCTGAAGCTGCACCGCTACCAGCAGTACACCGCCGCATTGGCCGACGACCGCGCCTTCCAGCGCAAGTACATGGTCGAGGTGCCGATCAGCGACAGCAAGTTCAAGAAGCAGACCGGCCTGCTCAGCGCCGACGAAGGCATCTTCCCGACCACCGCCGAGGGCCTGGCGCGCCTGAAACCGGTGAAGGAAGGCGGCAGCATCACCTTCGGCGGCCAGACCCACCCGGCGGACGGCAATGCCGGCGCCATCGTCACCAGCCGCGACATCGCGCGTGAAGTGGCCACCGATCCCGGCATCGAGATCGAGATCCTCGGCTTCGGCATGGCACGCGTCGAGAAGGGCTACATGCCCGCCGCGCCGGGGCCGGCCGCACACAACGCGGTGAAGCAGGCCGGACTGACGTTCAGCCAGATCGACGCGGTCAAGACCCACAACCCCTTCGCGGTGAACGACATCGCGCTGGCCCGCGACACCGGCTTCGCCTGGGAAAAGATGAACAACTACGGCAGCTCCATCATCTGGGGCCACCCGCAGGGCCCGACCGGGCTGCGCGGCGTGATCGAGCTGGTCGAGGAACTGGTGCTGCGCGGCGGCGGCACGGGCCTGTTCACCGGCTGCGCGGCCGGCGACACCGGGCTGGCCACGGTGATCCGCGTCACCGATTCGCGTTCACGCTGATTCACCGCCGCTCCGCCAAACCACCCTTCTAGCACGTTATCAAACTGGAGACCTGCATGAAAGTCATCAGCCCCGACGAAGTCGGCGCACTCATCAAGGACGACGCCACCATCTTCCTCGGCGGCCTGGCGATCACCAGCCTGCCCGAAGAAATTCTGCAAGGGCTGGAGCGCAGCTTCCTGGCTACCGGCCACCCGCGCAACTTGAGCACCTGGGCCTGCGGCGCGGTAGGCAACTCCGGCGAGGCCGGCATGAAGCACTTCGCGCACGCCGGCATGATCAAGCGGGTGGTGGCCGGTCACTTCGGCCAGACCGGCAAGGAGATGATGAAGATGGTCTTCGACGGCGAGGTCGAGGCCTACAACTTCCCGCAGGGCACGCTGTCGCACCTGACACGGCAGATCGCCAACCGCTCACCCGGCGTGCTGACGCAGGTGGGCCTGGGCACCTTCGTCGACCCGCGGCTGGAAGGCGGCAAGATGAACAGCCGATCGACGGCCGAGCTGGTCAAGCTGGTGCAGTTCGAAGGCGACGAGTGGCTGTTCTACCCGGCGCCGCGCATCGACGTGGCGATCATCCGCGGCACCGTGGCCGACGAGCGCGGCAACATCACGCTGGACAAGGAAGGCGTGCTGCTCGAACAGCTGGCCATCGCGCAGGCGGCCAAGCGCTGGGGCGGCATCGTCATTGCGCAGGTCGAGCGCATCGTCAAGGCCGGCAGCCTGCACCCCAAGGCGGTGAAGGTGCCGGGCCTGGTGGTCGACTACGTGGTGATCGGCCAGCCCGAGAACCACATGCAGACCATCAGCACGCAGTTCAGCCCGGCGCTGTGCGGCGACATCCAGGTGCCCACCGGCAGCATGACGCCGATGCCGCTGGACGAGCGCAAGGTCATCGCCCGCCGCGCCGCGCTGGAAGTGACGCCGGGGGCGATCACCAACCTGGGCATCGGCATCCCGGCGGGCATTCCCACCGTGGCGGCCGAAGAAGGCGTGTCGGACCTGCTCACGCTGTCGATCGAAAGCGGTGTCAACGGCGGCATCCCGGCGCAGCTGGGCGACTTCGGCCTGGCCTACAACGCCGAATCGATCATCGAGCAGAGCGCGCAGTTCGATTTCTACGACGGCGGCGGCCTGGACGCCAGCTTCCTGGGCCTGGCCCAGACCGATGTGCACGGCAACGTCAACGTCAGCAAGTTCAACGGCCGGCCGGTGGGCTGTGGCGGCTTCGTCAACATCACGCGCTCGACCAAGAAGCTGGTGTTCTGCGGCGCCTTCACCGCCGGCGGGCTGGATGTCAGCGTCGGCGGCGGCAAGCTGGTGATCAACAAGGAAGGCAAGTCGCGCAAGTTCATCGAACAGGTCGAGCAGATCACCTTCAACGGCCACGACGCCGCATTGCGCCGGCAAGAAGTGGTGTTCGTCACCGAGCGCGCCGTGTTCCACCTGCGCGAGGACGGCCTGGAGCTCACCGAGGTGGCGCCCGGCATCGACATCGAACGTGATGTGCTGGCCCACATGGGCTTCCAGCCGATCATCAAGAACGTCAAGACCATGGACCCGGGCATCTTCAGCGAGACCTGGGGTGGTTTGGCCGCACTGAAGGGCAAAGCATGAGCACCGGAACTTCCCAACGCCCATTCGCAGCGTCCTTCGAGGACATATGGATCGTCGACGGCGTGCGCACGCCCTTCATCGACTACTGCGGCGCGCTGGGCGCGATCTCGCCCACCGACATGGGCATCAAGGTGGCGCGGGAAGCGCTGCTGCGCTCGAAGATGGCAGGCAGCGACATCGGCTCGGTGATCACCGGTTCGATGGCCCAGGCCGACTTCGATGCCTTCGTGCTGCCGCGCCACATCGGCCTCTACGCAAATGTGCCGATAGCAGTGCCGGCGATCCTGGCCGCGCGCATCTGCGGCACCGGCTTCGAGCTGTTCCGCCAGGCCGCCGACCAGATCACGCTGGGCTACTGCGACACCGCGCTGGTCGTCGGCAGCGAATCGATGACACGCAAC
>NZ_DATILJ010000170.1:0-18707 GCF_035476535.1 Aquabacterium sp. | reverse complement strand
ACGATCCAGCGCCGGGCGTTTCGGATTGAATGTCCAGTTCGGGATCAGGTACTGCATCGCCGCCGCATCATCGCGCGAACCGAGGCCGTGCTGCAGGTACAGCTGGTGTGCCTTCTCGACCTCGGCCATGTCCAGTTCGACGCCGAGGCCCGGCTTCTTCGGCACCTGCACATGGCCACCGACAATCTGCAGTGGCTCCTTCGTCAGGCGCTGGCCGTCCTGCCAGATCCAGTGGGTGTCGATGGCCGTGACGCGGCCCGGCGCCGCGGCGCCGACCTGCGTGAACATCGCCAGCGAGACGTCGAAATGGTTGTTCGAATGCGAGCCCCAGGTCAGGCCCCAGTCGCGGCAGGTCTGGGCCACGCGCACGGAGCCGGCCATGGTCCAGAAGTGCGGGTCGGCCAAGGGGATGTCGACCGACTGCAGCGACAGTGCATGGCTCAGCTGGCGCCAGTCGGTGGCGATCATGTTGGTCGCCGTCGGCAGGCCGGTGGCACGGCGGAACTCGGCCATCACCTCGCGGCCGGAGAAACCGTCTTCGGCGCCGCAGGGGTCTTCGGCGTAGGCCACCACGCCGCGCATGTCGCGCATCAGGCGGATCGCGTCCTTCAGCAGCCAGCCGCCGTTGGGATCCAGCGTCACCCGGGCTTCGGGGAAACGTTCGTGCAGCGCCTTGATCGCCTCGACCTCCTCGTCGCCGCGCAGCACGCCGCCTTTCAGCTTGAAGTCGTTGAAGCCGTAGCGGGCCCGCGCGGCCTCGGCCAACCGCACGATCGCTTCAGGCGTTAGCGCCTTGTCGTGGCGCAGGCGGCACCAGTCGTCGTCGGCCTGCGGCTCGTGGGCCGAGTCGACCCCCGGCCCTTGGGCCGGATCGACATACGGCAAGTCGGTCTGCCGGCGGTCGCCGATGAAGAACAGGTAGCCCAGCATCTCGACCGCATCACGCTGCTGGCCTTCACCGAGCAGCGCGGCGACCGGCACTTCCAGGTGCTGGCCCAGCAGGTCGAGCAGCGCCGATTCGATGGCCGTCACCGCATGGATGGTGGTGCGCAGGTCAAAGGTCTGCAGGCCGCGGCCGCCGGCATCGCGGTCGGCGAACTGGCGCTGCACCTGCTGCAGCACGCGCTGGTGCGCGCCGATGGGCTGGCCGACGACGAGGCTGCGCGCGTCTTCCAGCGTCTGCCGGATCTTCTCGCCGCCCGGCACTTCGCCGACGCCGGTGCGGCCGGCGTTGTCGGTCAGGATCAGCAGGTTGCGCGTGAAGAACGGGCCGTGCGCGCCGCTCAGGTTCAGCAGCATGCTGTCGCGGCCGGCAACCGGAATCACGCGCAGGTCGGTGATGCGTGGGGTGGAGGAAGTGGGCATGGTGGGGCTCGGTGCGTGAACGGGGGGAGGCACAGTCAATCCGCGGTGATCTTGCCGGTCTCGATGACCTTCTTCCAACGCGCAAATTCCTGCTGCTGGAAGGCGGCGAACTGCTCGGGCGTGTTGGCGACGACCTCGAAGCCTTGTTCGACGAGCTTGGCCTTGACCTGGGGATCGTTCAGCGATGCGACCAGCGCCGCATGCAGCTTGCCCTTGATGTCCGCCGGCAGCCCGCGCGGCGCCGCCACGCCCTGCCATGAATAGACATCGACGCCCTTGACGCCGGCCTCGGCCAAGGTCGGCACCTGCGGCAGCAGCGCCGAACGCTTGTCGCCGGTGACGGCCAGCGCGCGCAGTTTGCCGGCGTTGATGTGCTGGACCACCGCGTTGATGTTCTGGAACGAGCCGTCGACCACGCCGCCCAGCAGGTCGGTGATGGCCGGTGCGCCGCCCTTGTAGGGCACGTGCAGGCCCGTGGTGCCGGTCTGCTGCCAGAACAGTTCCACCGTCAGGTGATCGGACGAACCATTGCCCGATGAGGCGAAAGACAGCTTGTCCGGTGTCTTCTTCAGCTGCGCCAGCAGATCGGCCACGCTCTTCAGCGGCGACGCGGACGGCACCACCAGCACGTTGGGCGCCTGCACGGCGACGGTGAGCAGGTCGAAATCCTTCAGCGCGTCGTAGGGCACGTTCTTGATCAGGTGCGGCGCGATCACGAAGGGCCCGAGCGACGAGACGAACAGCGTGTAGCCGTCCGGCGCGGCGCGCTTGATGAAGGCCGCGCCGATGGTGCCGGTGGCGCCGGCCTTGTTGTCGACGATGAAGTTGCCGCCGAGTTTCTCCTGCAGCCTGGGCGCCAGCGTGCGGGCGATGGTGTCGGTGGAGCCGCCGGGCGGGAACGGCACGACCAGCGTGACGGTCTTGTCGGGCCAGGCCTGGGCCGGCAGTGCGGCCAAGCCCAGTGCCGAGAGGGTCAGCACGGAGCGGGCCAGGGTCGAGATCCACGGGGTGATGAGCATGGGCCTTCCAGGTCGAACAAAGCCAGGCGGCTGCCTGAGCTGGGAATGGTAGCGCTACCTAATCAAATCTCCAAACACCTTCACCGGGAGATCCGCAGGGTTTTTGAGGTTCAGGCGCTGTCGCGCTCGACGATCGAAAAACCGATGTCGACGATGCGCTGGGCCACCGCGCGGCCTTCCGCGCGCTCGACGATGAACTGCGCGGCTTGGCGGCCGATGGCCATGCCGTCGATGCGCACGGTGGTCAGCGCCGGGTGCAGGTCGGCCGCGAAGTCCAGGTCGCCGAAGCCGATGAGGGCCAACTGCCCCGGCACGGCCAGGCCACGCACCTGGGCTTCGGTGATCACGCCCAGCGCCAGCAGGTCGGAGCTGCAGAACACCGCATCGATGTCGGGCGCCGCCGCCAGCAGTTCGCCCAGCGCCCGGCGGCCGCCTTTCAAGGTGGTGGGCGCAGGCACGGTCACCACTTGCACCGGGCTCAGGCCGAGCCGGCGCGCCTCGGCCTCGAAGGCCTGCAGGCGTCGCGTGGCGCGCTCGTCGTCGCCGACCACCACCGCAAGACGGCGCCGGCCGCGGCCATGCAGAAAGGCTGCTACCGCACGGCCGACATCGCCGTGCGAGAAGCCGACCAGCATGTCCAGCGGCGTCGGCGTCAGGTCCCAGGTTTCGACCACCGGGATGCCGGCGGCCAGCAGGCGCCGGCGGCCCTCGGCCGAATGCAGGATGCCGGTGAGCACGATGCCATCGGGCCGGCGGCCGATGATGGCTTCGAGCAGCGCGTCCTCCCGCGCCAGGTCGTAGCCGCTCTGCCCCAGCATCAGCTGGTAGCCACGCTCGGCCAGCGCCGCGGTGAGCGACTGCACGGTTTCCAGGAACACCGGGCCCGAGAGGGTGGGCACCACCGCGGCCACCAATCGGCTGCGCGCCGAGGCCAGGCCGCCGGCCAGGCGGTTGGGCACATAGCCGGTGCGCGAGACGGCTTCGCTGACCTTCTTCAGCACCTCGGGCGACACCTGCTGCGGCGTGTTCAGCGCGCGCGAGGCGGTGATCGGCGCCACGCCGGCGAGCTTGGCCACGTCGTGCAGCGTCACCGCGCCGCTGCCGCGGCGGGCTCGCCGTGCGGGAGCGCCATCTTGTGCCATCCGGTGATTCTAGGACCATGACAGCGCTACCGGCACCGCGCCTTCGCAGTGCGCTGAATGGCCCTCGCCGCGCGGTGGTTGTGCCGCTGGCCATCGACAATGCCTGCAACCAAGTCAACCCAGACACCGACATGCCGCTCGCGACCGACTACGCCGACCCCGAACCCCGCCGCGAAGACATCGATGCCATCACCGGCCCCACGCTGCTGGAGTTCGGCACGCCCTGGTGCGGCCACTGCCGGGCTGCGCAGCCGCTGCTGGAGCAGGCGCTGGCGGCCCACCCGGAAGTGCGCCACATCAAGGTGGAAGATGCCAGCGGCCGGCCGCTGGGCCGATCGTTCCGCGTGCGCATCTGGCCGACGCTGATCTTCCTGCGCGATGGCGAGGAGTTCGAGCGCATGGCCCGGCCCACCGATGTCGCGGCCATCGCGCGGGCCGTCGCGGGGATCGCCGCCGCCGGCTGAGGAACTGGCCGGCCGCCGCTCAGGCGCTGGCCGTCGGCGGCGGTGGCGAGTTCTTGCGCACCAGCACCACCACGCCGGTCAGCAGCAGCGCCAGGCCCAGCAGCAGCACGGTGCCGGTCCCCCACGCCAGCCACACCAGCAGTGGCGCGGCGCCACCCAGCCAGCCCAGCGCAGCCTGCATCAGGTCGAGCGCGAGGCGCAGCCCGTCCTGCCAGCCCGGCACCCATTGTTCGATGATCGCGGCAAACGGCAGTCGATCGAGCAGCGGCTTCAGGTCGCCGACCCACTGCACACCCGCTACCAGCAGCGCATGCACGCCCCAGCCGGCCAGCGACCACAGGCCCAGCAGCAGCAAGGCGACGATCCAGATCGCGATGATCATGGACTCATCCTGCCACAGGCCCGCAGCCTGCCTGCATCAGCGCGTTGGCTGGCTGGGAGGTGGGTCGTTCGGTTTCATGCACTCCGGCCGGATGGCCGGCTGCAGCACGCCCTTGGAACAGGCCCAGGTCACCGAACCAAGGGTCGAACCGAGCGTGTCGTTGTGCCTCACGCTGGAACCGGATGTGATGACGGTCTCTTCGCCACTGTCCGGCGTGCAGGTCACGCCACTCACCGTCCAGGACAGAGGCGCCCGGCAGGTCAGCGACTCCACCACGGTGGCGCCGCTGGCATTGGTGGTGACGACGATGTTGTCCAGCACCTTGTCATAACCCGTGCCGTTGGCGCGGAAGGGCACCGTCAGCGGATCGAAGGTGTCGGGATTCAGGCCGGCATCATCGATCTGCTCGCGCAGCAGCGGGTCGTTGCGGATGGCATTGATCGCCGCAGTCACCGCGTTCGGGTTCGCGGCCACCATCGCCGGCGTCAGGCTCGCGGCGCCCGGGAAGCCGGCCGCCTGCGCCACGTCGGAGGCGATCTTGTCGGTCAACCCGGTGATGGCCATGAAGATGTAGCCATTGGTCTTGATCGGCTGCTGGTTGATCGAGCGCCGCACCTTGCCGTCGGGCCGGGTGACGCTCAGCACGAAGGGCGGCACGAAGCCGGTCAGCTTGACGCGGTAGTAGCCGATGCTGTCGGTCGTGGCGCTGGCCTGCTTGCCGGTCATGTCGACCACCGTGACCAGGCCGCCGACGATGGGCGCGCCGTCGCCGGCCGTGCCGTCGCCGCTGGCGCCGCCATCGGCGGCACCGCCGTCGCCGCCGAAGCTGTCCTGGATGTGCGGCACGGCGACGCAGTTCTCGTCGCCGGTGCCGACCAGGCCGGCCTCGGTGCAGCGCCGGATCGAATAGCCGGTGGGCACGCCGACCGCGTCGAAGAAGCTGTAGGTGCCGCCGCCGGCGATCTCGGCCGGCACGCTGTCGGCATGGCAGGTGTTGCCGCTGACTGTCCAGCTCACCGATGTCGGCCGGCACACCACCGGCGTGGGCGGCGCGCAGGCCGCCGTGCCGGAAGGCTTCAGGTCGCCGTCGTCGCAGGCATAGGTGATGGCGCCGACGTTGCCGGTGGAGGCCTGAAAGGTGTGGCTGGCGCCGGAGGCCAACTGGGTCGGTTCGCCGGCGTTGGCCGTGCAGACGTTGCTGCCCACGGTCCAGCTCAGCGGCGTGGTGTTGCAGGCCAGCGGCACGCGCAGGTCGCAGACCGGCGTGCCCAATACCGTCAGCGTGCCTTCGGTGCAGCTGTAGGTGGCCGTGCCGCGCGTGCTGCCACCCGAATCCGTGTAGGCAAAGCTGGCGCCCGACGGGATAGTCTGGTTCTGCTCGGCGTTGGGCCGGCAGGTGTTGGCGCCGACAGCCCACGAGGTCACCGCTGCGCAATCCACCGGCTGCGGACCGCAGCTGTCCGGGAAGACCAGGCAGGCGAAGTCGGCGAGCCTGCCGACAAAGGCCAGGCCGCCGCCGGAGACCGGGCCTTGCACATAGACCATCTCGCCATCGACCGCGGTGTGGTTCTGTGTCTCGGGGTAGTAACGGTAGGTGTAGGCGCCCAGCGTGCGGTTGGCCTGGTGCGACGGGAAGTACTGCGCATAGCTGAGTTCCGCCCAGTCGAACAGTTCGGTGACGGTGGGCGTGCGCGGGCTGACGACGGCCAGCGCGCGGCGGCGCTGCTCACCGGCGGCCAGGCGCTTGTCGAAGCCGGTGAAGCTGCGCAGGCATTCGCCATTGACGACACGGTGCGCCAGCATCGACGCCATGCGCGAAGGCTGGCGGCTGCATTCATTGCTGTCGACCACCGCCGTGCGTGGCGCATCCAGCGTGCCGCGCCGGGGCTCGCTGCTGTCGCGCCCACCACCGCAGGAAGCCAGCAAGGCCAGCGAGACGACGAACAAGCGAAAGATGTGACTGCGAAGCATGACTTTCCCCAAACTGCCGGACCCTCGGCCCACTCTCGGCCCTCGAGCGCTGCCGCCATGATGCTCCGGCCCGATGCGGCTGCAGCCCCCTACACTGTCGCGCAGCATCCTCCGCCGTGCGGATGGCTTTAGTCATCCGCCCCCTAGCTTCCCCCATGCGTCTGGACCAGATCACTCAACGCCTGCGCGACCACGGCGCCAAGCCCTGCCATGAGCAGCGCGTGCTGCGCCTGTGGTCGCAGGCCTTGCCGCAGGACAGCGGGCGCCGCAAGCCCGAGGACGTGCTGCCGCTGGCCCTGCGCGCCGAACTGCCGGCGATCGTTGACACGCTGCAAGGCCTGGCCCGGCTGCGCTCGCAGCACCCGGCCGAGGACGGCTCGGCGCGGCTGCTGGTGGCGCTGGCCGATGGCCAGACGGTGGAAAGCGTGCTGCTGCCGCGCGATGGCTTGTGCGTGTCCAGCCAGGTCGGCTGCGCGGTGGGCTGCGTGTTCTGCATGACCGGTCGCGACGGCCTGCTGCGCCAGCTGGGCAGCGCCGAGATCGTCGCGCAGGTGGCGCTGGCGCGCACGCTGCGGCCGGTGAAGAAGGTGGTCTTCATGGGCATGGGCGAACCGGCGCACAACCTGGACAACGTGATGGACGCCATCGAGCTGCTGGGCACGCTGGGCAACATCGGCCACAAGAACCTGGTGTTCTCGACGGTCGGCGACCCGCGCGTGTTCGAACGCCTGCCGCAGGGCCGCGTGAAGCCGGCGCTGGCGCTGTCGCTGCACACCACGCGCGCCGATCTGCGGGCAAAGCTGCTGCCGCGTGCACCGCGCATCGCGCCGGCCGCGCTGGTGGCGCTCGGCGAGCACTACGCCCGCGCCACCGGTTACCCGATCCAGTACCAGTGGACGCTGCTCGAAGGCATCAACGACAGCGAAGAAGAACTGGATGGCATCGTGCAGCTGCTGGCCGGCAAGTACGCGCTGCTGAACATGATTCCGTACAACACGGTGGATGGGCTGGACTTCCGTCGGCCTTCGTGGGAACACGCCGCGGACATGGCACGCCGGCTGCACCGCCGCGGCGTGCTGACCAAGCTGCGGCACTCGGCCGGGCAGGACGTGGAAGGCGGCTGCGGGCAGCTGCGGGCCCGCGCAGCGGTCGGCACCGGCAAGACCATTGCCATTCACGCGGCGCCGGCAAACGCATCGGGCTGAGCCGCTCACGGTTCACACAGCAGGCCCAGCAGGCCGGGCCGCAGGTACAACGCAGCGACGTTGTCCACCCGCGCCGAGGGCACCCAGCGCCGCAGTTCCGAAGCGGCATTGATCTGCGCGAACAGCACCTGCGCCGCAATGGCCGGGTCCAGCGGCCGCACCGAACCATCCATCATGCCGTCCACCAGCACGCTGGTGATGCGCTCGATCAGGCGCAGCATCGTGCGGCGCACCTGCTCGCGATGGGCCTGGTCCGGCAATGCACTGGTGGCCGTGCTGCGCAGCAGCGGCCCGTGCTCCGACAACTGATAACGCAGCACCGCAGCGGCCCCGGCGCATGTGCGTTCCCAGCCAGGCCCCGCGGCGCTCTCGGCCGCCGCCAGCACGCGCCGCAGCAGGCTGAAACTGCGCTCGAAGCAGGCCGAGATCAGGTCGCGCTTGTTGTCGTTGTGGTGATAGAACGAGCCCTTGGTCACGTTCAGGCGCGCCGAGATCTTGTCCACCGATGCGCCGCGGTAGCCCTGCTCGTTGACCAGCTCGGTGGCGGCGCGCAGGAACGCTTCTTCGGTGCTGTCGGGCGTGACCAGCAGCAGCGCCTGGTCCAGCGCCGCCGGTGCCGGCCAGGCCGCGCCGGCGACCGCCACGCCACGCAGCAGGATGTCGGTGACACGCGCGGCGGCCCGCGGATAGTCGTCGAGTTCGAAGCGGTGGATCCATGAGCGCACCCAGTGCGCCACCGACACCAGCAGGTGCGTGCGTGCGTTCAGCTGCTCACGCGTCCAGCCCGCCGACTCCGGCCCCGTGAACAGGCCGCGCACGCGCCGGAACAGGTTGGTATAGGCCTCGAAGACCTGGCTCTGCTGCGGCTCGGGCAGCGCACGGATGTCATTGAACAAGATCAGCGGCGGCCGCGTGCCGGCATCCATGGCCGCCAGCGCCTCGGCATGGCCGCGGAAGAGCGCGGCCAGCCGCAAGGCGACGGTCGGCGCCCGGGCCGCTTCGTCCACCAGCGCCTCATGCGCCGCGATGGCGCGCAGGAAGCAGGCCGTCGCCAGGTCTTCCTTCTTGCGGTAGTAGTAGGTGACGCTGGTGGTCACCAGGCCGACGCTGGCGGCGATGTCCGCCAAGGTGGCGCCCTTCACCCCCTGCTGGTTGAAATGCCGCGCCGCGGCAGCCAGCACGGCCTCGCGCTTTTCCTGAAAGCGCGGGGTCGACGCGGTGGTCGAGGCTTCGTTGGCGGCAGAGGACATGGCAGCGCATGATCTGCAAAATCGAATCCATGGTACGTCATGGTTAACCCTAGTCACCTATGTGACTCGGGCCCGCGAAGACCACTTTTCGAAGAAACAGTTTGCTTGGCCAAGGCGCTCTCTGCTATCTTTGCGGCGCTGCAACGAAGTCGCCGGCAGCCTGACCACGACAGGAGCGAGAACGATGAATCTGTTCGATCTGACCGGCAAGGTCGCGATCATCACCGGCTCGTCACGCGGCATCGGCCGCGCGATCGCCGAGCGTCTGGCAGAGCACGGCGCGCGTGTCGTGATCTCGTCGCGCAAGGCCGAGCCCTGCCAGGAGGTGGCCACGGCCATCAACACCCGGTACCCGATGTCCGATGGCCAGCCGCGCGCCATCGTCGTGCCGGCCAACATCTCGTCGAAAGAGGCGCTGCAGCACCTGGTCGACGAAACCATGCGTCAGCTCGGCGGTGTGCACATCCTCGTCTGCAACGCCGCCAGCAACCCCTACTTCGGGCCGCAGGCCGGCATTGCCGACGAGCAGTTCCGCAAGATCCTGGACAACAACATCATCGCCAACCACTGGCTGATCGGCATGGTGGCGCCGCAGATGGTGGAGCGCCGCGATGGCGCGGTGATCATCGTCTCGTCGATCGGCGGGCTGCGCGGCTCCGACGTGCTCGGCGCGTACTGCATCAGCAAGGCCGCCGACATGCAGCTGGCGCGCAACCTGGCGGTGGAATACGGCCCGCACAACGTGCGCGTCAACTGCATTGCGCCGGGGCTGATCAAGACCGACTTTGCCAAGGCGCTGTGGGAAGACGAAGCCATGCTGGCCAGGCGCAACACCCACACGCCGCTGCGCCGCATCGGCGAGCCCGACGAGATCGCCGGTGCCGCGGTGTACCTGGCCTCCAAGGCAGGATCGTTCATGACCGGGCAATCCCTTGTCATCGACGGCGGTGTGACGATCTAAGCTTCTAGGCGTCAAAATGAGCGGCACAACCACCCTCGAAGACTTCCGCCTGCAGACCCGAGCCTGGCTGGAAGCCAACTGCCCGCCCGAGATGCGCCTGCCCCTGCGCAGCGAGGAAGACATCTGCTGGGGCGGCAGTACTGAACCCCCATTCCCCTTTTGACGCAAGAGAAGCGAGACTGTCCATGAGCGAACCCGTCACCTATGAAGTCCGCGGCCCGGTGGCCGTGATCACGATGGACAAGCCGCCGGTCAACAGCCTGGGCATGGCACTGCGCACCGGCATCGCCAATGCGTTCGAGCGTGCCGCCGGCGATGCCGCGGTGAAGGCCATCGTGCTGGCCGGCAGTGCGCGCGCCTTCTCGGCCGGCGCCGATGTCACCGAATTCGGCACGCCGAACGCGGCGCGCGAGCCCAACCTGCGTGTGCTGATCGACCTGGTCGAGAGAACCGACAAGCCGGTGGTCGCTGCCATTGGTGGCCAATGCCTGGGCGGTGGCTTCGAGCTGGCGATGGGCTGCCACTTCCGCGTGGCGCTGGCCGACGCGCAACTGGGCCTGCCCGAAGTGAAGATCGGCCTGCTGCCCGGCGCGACCGGCACGCAGCGTCTGCCGCGGCTGATCGGCCTGGAAGCGGCTGTGAACATGGCGGTCGGCGGCAACCCGGCGGCGGCCTCGGCCTTCGCCGGCACACCCTTGATCGACCAGATCATCGGCGGCAACCTGGTCGATGGCGCGGTGGCCTTTGCCAATGGTGTGCTGGCCGACAACAAGCCGATCCGCCGTGTGCGCGACCTGAAGGTCAAGGACCCGCAGGGCGAGGCCTTCCTGCAGTTCGCGCGCAACAACGTCGGCGCGGTGGCCGGCCCCTTCCCGGCGCCGATGAAGTGCCTGGAAGCCGTCGCGAATGCCCTGTCCAAGCCCTTCGACGAAGGCGTCAAGCTGGAGCGTGAAGGCTTCATGGCGCTGATGCAGTCGCCGGAATCACGCGCGCTGCGCCATGTCTTCGCCGCCGAGCGCGCGGCGGCCAAGATCCCCGGCATTCCCGAAGGCACGGCGCTGCGCGAGATCCGCAAGGTCGGCGTCATCGGCGCGGGCACCATGGGCGGCGGCATCACGATGAACTTCCTGAACGCCGGCATTCCGGTGGTGCTGCTGGAGACGAAGCAGGAGGCGCTGGACAAGGGCGTTGCGACGATCCGCAAGAACTACGAGAACTCGGCGAAGAAGGGCAAGCTGAAAGCCGACCAGGTCGAGCAGCGCGTGGGCCTGATCACGCCGACGCTGAGCTACGACGGGCTGCGCGATGTCGACCTGGTGATCGAAGCCGTGTTCGAGAACATGGACGTCAAGCAACAGGTGTTCCGCACGCTCGACGAAGTGTGCAAACCCGGCGCGATCCTGGCATCCAACACCTCCTACCTCGACGTCAACAAAATCGCCAACTTCACCAAGCGTCCGGCTGACGTGATCGGCCTGCACTTCTTCAGCCCGGCCAACGTGATGCGGCTGCTGGAGATCGTGCGCGGTGCGGCCACCGCGCCCGATGTGCTGGCCACCAGCATGGCCCTGGGCAAGAAGATCAAGAAGATCGCCGTGGTCTCGGGCGTGTGTGATGGCTTCATCGGCAACCGCATGCTCGCGCGCTACGGCGCCGCGGCGCAGGGCCTGATCACCGCCGGTGCACTGCCGCAGCAGATCGACGGCGCACTGCAGAAATTCGGCCTCGCGATGGGTCCGTTCCGCATGGGCGACCTGGCCGGCCTGGACATCGGCTGGGCCACGCGCAAGCGCAAGGCCGCCGAAGCCGGCGTCGAGATGAAACCCATCGTCGCCGACAAGCTGTGCGAAGCCGGGCGCTACGGCCAGAAGACCGGTGCCGGCTGGTACCGCTACGAAGCGGGCAAGCGCGACCCGATTCCGGACGCCGTGACTGAAGCGCTGATCACCGAATACCGCGCCGCGAATGACATCGTAGCGCGCAAAGTGAGCGACGAGGAAGTGGTCGAGCGCTGCATTTTCGCGCTGGTCAATGAAGGTGCGCGCATCCTCGACGAAGGCATTGCCGCGCGAGCCTCTGACATCGACCTGGTCTACCTCAACGGCTACGGCTTCCCGCTGCACCGCGGCGGCCCGATGCTGTACGCGGACATGGTCGGCCTGCCGAATGTCGTGCGCACGCTGCGCCGGTTTGCTGCCGAGCCTGGGGCAGATGCCTCCTGGCAGCCCGCGCCGCTGCTGCTGAAACTGGCCGACGACGGCAAGACCTTCAATTGATTGCCTGAGGAACATCTCATGACCGATGTCGTCATCGTCTCCACCGCCCGCACCGGCCTGGCCAAGAGCTGGAAGGGCGCTTTCAACATGACCCATGGCGCCACGCTGGGCGGTCATGTGATCGCCGAATCCGTCCGGCGCGCCGGCGTCGACCCGGCCGAGGTGGAGGATGTGATCCTCGGCGGCAGCCTGACCGAAGGCACCACCGGCGGCAACATCGCGCGCACGGCGGCCCTGCGCGCCGGCCTGCCGGTGACCACCACCGGTGTCTCGATCAACCGCTTCTGCTCATCCGGCCTGCAGGCCATTGCCATGGCGGCGCAGCGCATCATCGTCGACAAGGTGCCGGTGATGGTGGCCGGCGGCCTGGAGAGCATCTCCTGCGTGCAGAACGAGGTCAACCGCCACATGCGCGCCGACCCCTGGCTGCTGGAGCACAAGCCCGAGATCTACTGGAACATGCTGCAGACCGCCGAGAGGGTGTCCCAGCGCTACAACATCTCCAAGCAGGCGCAGGACGAATACGGCGTGCGCAGCCAGCTGCGTGCCGCCGCGGCGGCGGCCGCCGGCAAGTTCAACGACGAGATCGTGCCGATGAGCACGATCATGGGCGTCGTCGACAAGGCCAGCGGCCAGTTGCTGCGCAAGGAGGTGACCATCGCCGCCGACGAAGGCATCCGCCCCGACACGACGCTGGAAGGCGTGCAGAAGATCCGCTCGGCGCTGCCCGGCGGTGTGGTGACGGCCGGCAATGCCAGCCAGTTCTCCGATGGCGCGTCAGTCTGCCTGCTGATGGACGCCAAGCTGGCCGAGCAGCGCAATCTGAAGCCGCTGGGCATCTTCCGCGGCTTCGCGGTGGCCGGCTGCGAGCCCGACGAGATGGGCATCGGCCCGGTCTTCGCGGTGCCGCGCCTGCTGGAGCGCAACGGCCTGAAGGTCTCCGACATCGGCCTGTGGGAGCTGAACGAAGCCTTCGCCTGCCAGGTGATCTACAGCCGCGACAAATTGGGCATTCCGGACGAGTTGCTCAACGTCAACGGCGGCGCCATCGCGGTGGGCCACCCGTATGGCGTCAGCGGCTCGCGGCTGACCGGCCATGCGCTGATCGAAGGCAAGCGCCGCGGCGCGAAGTATGTCGTCGTGACGATGTGCGTCGGCGGCGGCCAGGGCGCCGCCGGCCTGTTCGAAGTCTGCTGACACCCCATCCTGCCACGCATCTGGAGCGGCCACGACATGACTGCATTGTTCACCCCCTCCTCGCCGGCGCTGATGCGCCCGCCGGCCGCTGCGGGCGCCGCGGTAGCGCATCCGGACCTGCGGCCGGCGGAGAACCACAGCCTGAAGCAGGGCGCGTGGTTCGCCGGCCTGTCACCGGAATTGCGCCAGTCCATCCTGTCGCGTGCGCGGGTGCGCCACGTCAGCCGCGGCACGCTGCTGGTGCGCCGCGGCAACCATGCCAGCGACTGGGTGGGTGTGGCCAGCGGCGCCCTGCGCCTAGGCACCGACCTGAGCGATGGCCGCAGCTTCACGCTGGACTTGCTGGGGCCGGGCGACTGGTATGGCGACATCGAGCTGTGCGACGGCGGGATCTCCAGCCTGGAAATGCGCGCGCATGTCGACAGCACCTTGCTGATGGTCTGCAAGCATGACCTGCATAGCCTGATCCAGGGTTCGCCGGAGCTGCACCGGGCCTTGCTGCAGCTGGATTGCCGGCGGCTGCGGCACATGCTGCGGCGCATGGAAGAACTGCAGACCGCGCCCCTGGCGCAGCGCGTGGCGATGCAATTGCAGCGGCTGTTGCGGCAATTCGGACGTGCCACTGCACTGGGTGAGCGCATCGACGTGGCCTTGCCGCAGAGTGACCTGGCGAGCTTGCTGTGCGCCAGCCGGCAGCGCATCAACGGCGTGTTGCGGGCCATGCAGGCCTTGGGCATCGTGACGACGAGTCATGCGCGCATCACCGTGCTGAATCTCAAGCGGCTGGATGCATTGGCGCATGGGGTGGAGGTGCTGGCGATGCCCTCACTTGGCCGCTAGCCCCAGCTTCTCGATCAGCAGCTTGTCCTTGGCGAAGGTTTCGATCGCCCACTTCTTGTAGTCCTCGCCGCTGCGGTACCACATGTCCTGGTTCAGCTGGGCCAGCACTTCGGCATGCTTGGGGTCGTCCATCGCCTTCTTGAAGGCGTCGTGCAGCGTCTTCACGATCGTCGGATCCATGCCCTTAGGCCCCACCAGGCCGTAAGGCGAGTTGCCGACGACGGTGTAGCCCAGCTCCTTGGCCGTGGGCACCTGCGGCCAGCGCTTGGTGCGCTGCTCGCCGAAGGTGGCCAGCAGCCGCATCTGCCCGCCGTCGACGAACTTGTCCCAGCCGCTGGCGTCGCTGGCGGCCATCACGTGGCCGCCCAGCAGCGCTTGCATCAGGTCGGCATTGCCCTTGAACGGCACATGCGTCAGTTCGACCTTGGCGTTGTCGGACAGCTCTTCCATCAGCAGGTGCGGGCTGGTGCCGATGCCGGTGGAGCCGTAGTCGATCTTGCCCGGCGTCTTGCGTGCGGCCTCGATGTAGTCCTTGAAACTCTTGTGCGGCGATTCACTCTTCACGACGAAGCCGAAGGTGTAGCCCGACACGCCCATGATGAACGTGAAATCGTTGATCGGGTGCCACTGCGTCTTCTGCATGTGCGGCACGCGCAGCATGCCCATCGGGAACTGGGCGATGGTGTAGCCGTCCGGCTTGGCGCTCAGCGCCATCGTGCCGGGCCCGCTGGTGCCGCCACCGCCCGGCTTGTTCTCGACGATGATGTTCTGGCCCAGGTGCTTGGCCGCCAGCTCGGCCAGCGCGCGGTGGTGGCGGTCGGTGGAGCCGCCGGCCGGCCAGGGCACGATCAGCGTGACCGCGCGGTTGGGATAAGCCTGCGCCTGGGCGCCAAAGGGCGCGGCCAGGGCGGCGCCCAACGTCGCCAGCAGCAGCATGCGGCGCACGGGCCAGCCGTTTTTGGGAACGGATGAAGTCATGGTCTTGTCTCCTGCGAAGTGGGGGAATTCGTTCGTTCGTTTTCTTGCGCCTGCAGCTCGCGCCACTGCACCTTGCCCGAGCCGGACTTGGGCAGCGAGGCCACGAACTCGACGATGCGCGGGCTCTTGTAGGCGGCCATGTGCTCGTGGGTCCAGTCCACGATGTCCTGCTCGCTGACCGTTCCTTCATGGCCGGCCTTCAGCACCACCAGCGCCTTCACCGTCTCGCCGCGGCGGGCATCGCGCGCCGCGATCACGCAAGCCTCCTGGATCGCCGGGTGGCGGTACATCATGGCCTCCACCTCGGCCGGCCAGACCTTGAAGCCCGACGCGTTGATCATGCGCTTGAGCCGGTCGACCATGAAGAAGTAGCCGTCCTCGTCGATGCGCGCCAGGTCGCCGGTGCGCAGGAAGCGCTTGCCGTCGATCTCGATGAAGCTGTCGGCGCTGGCCTGCGGGTTGTTCCAGTAGCCCTGCATCACCTGCGGCCCGTGCACGACGATCTCGCCGCTGTCGCCGCGCGGCACTTCGGCCAGCGTGTCCGGGTCGACGATGCGCGCATCGACATCGAACACCGGCACGCCCAGGCATTGCGGCTTGGCGCGCTGCGGCGGGTTGATGTGCGTGGCGGCCATGGTCTCGGACATGCCATAGCCTTCGGCATACGACAGCCCGGTGAGTGCCTTCAGCTTCAGCGCGATCGCCTCGGGCATCGCCGCGCCGCCGCCGCGGATGCAGGTCAGGCTGCGCAGGTCGAAGGCATCGATGCGCGGGTTCGACAGGAAGTCGATCATCATCGTCGAGATCACCTGCCACAGCGTGATGCGATAACGCTCGATGCACGCGGCCGCGACATCGCGATCCCAGCGCGACAGCAGCACGATGGTGGCGCCGGCGTAGATCGGCCCGTTCATGCTGCCGGACAGCGCGGTGACGTGGAAGAAGGGCAGCACCGACAGGTAGACCGTGTCCTGCGTGCAGCCGAACCACTGCACGCCGCCGACCAGCGTGCTCATCACGCTGCGGTGGGTGTGCATGCAGCCCTTGGGCGCGCCGGTGGTGCCGCTGGTGTAGGGCATCACGGCCAGGTCCTCGGGTCCGGCTTGCATCGGGCCCGGCACCTGGCCGTGCGCCAGCGCCTCGTGCCAGGCGATGAGGCCGGGGCCTTGCACCGGTTCACGCGGCGCCGCGACGAAATCCGGCAAGCGCAGGTCGGTGGGCTGCGTCAGGTAATCGCTGTAGGCCGCGACGATCAGGCGCTGCAGGCCGGCCCCGTGCGGCCCCAGCAGCGGCTGCATCTGCGCCAGCAAGTCCTGCGGCACGATGGCCGTGGTGGCGCCGGTGTCCTGCACATAGTGGCGCAACTCGTCGCTCAGGTTCATCGGGTTGACCGGCACCACCACCGCATCGGCACGCAGGATGGCGTAGAAGGCAATCACCCACTGCGGGCTGTTCTGCAGGTACAGCAGCACGCGGTCGCCGCGCTTCACGCCGCACGCCTGCTGCAGATAGCCGGCCAGGTGCTCGGCCTGCGCCTTGAAGCCGGCGTAGCTCAGCGGGCTGTCGTAGTAGACGATGAAGGGCTTGTCCGGAAAGCGCGCGGCCGAGACCTCGACGTTGTGGAACAGGTGGGTCTGCGGCAGCGTCAGGTGCCGCGGCAGGCCGGGCGGCCAGTGGGCGAAGTGCAAGTCGGACATGGAGGCCAGGCCAGGAAGTTTTCTGCAAAGCGGAATTCCGCCCTGCGATCGGTCCCCATGCTAGCCAGCGGCAACCCGCCTGTAAACCAAGGCCGGTGTGGATCAGTGCCGGGGCTTGATCTTCAGCACCGCGTTGTTGCGGTCGGCGCTGAGGTAGACGGTGCCATCGTCGCCCACCGCCACGCCGGTGACCATGTAGGGCGGCGGCAGGCCGGGGCCGCCTTCCAGGCCGATCGGCAGGTTCTCGGCCACCACGCGGCGCGAGCCGTTGGCAGGGTCGATTTCCGTCAGGCGGCGCGCCAGTGTCTCGGCGACGATGAAGCTGCCCCAGGGCGTCTGCGACAGGCCTTCGGGCATCGCCAGACCCGTGGCCAGCACCGTCTTCGCGCCGCTGGCCAGGTCGACGCGCACCAGGTTGCCGGCGGCTTCGGTGAGGTAGATCGCGCCGTCCTTGCCCAGGACCATCTGCACCGGGCCGGCCAGGCCGCTGGCCACCACCTTGCGCTCCTTGAAGTCCGCGCCGCTCACGCGCAGCAGGTTGCCGGTGGCGATCTCGGCGACCAGCACGCTGCCGTCGTCCATCGGGATCGCGTCGTACGGCGCCTTGAAGCCATGGAGCATCGCGGCGGTCTTCAGCGTCGCGCGGTCGATCAGCTGCACGCTGCCGGTGAACCAGGACACCAGCGCCAGTTGCTTCGCACCGATGCCGACGATCGACGGGTACTCCAGGTCCGAGGCCTGCATGCGCAAGAGGTCGGTCACCGCACCGCTGGTGATGTCGATGCGGCGGAAAGCAAAGGTGTCGGCCATCCACAGCGAGCCAGCGCCCAGCTTCATGCCGCCGGCCACCGCCAGCTTGCCGCTGAGCAGCGTCTTCGAGCGGCCGGTCGTCGGGTCGACTTCGATGATCGCGTTGTCGGCCATGTTCGAGACGTAGATCGTGCCCTCGGGAGCGATGGCCAGGTTGTCAATCGACGTGGCCAGCTGGGCCACGATGCTGCGCTTGCCGCTGGCCAGCTCGACCTTGGCCAGCTCGCCGGTCCGGGTGTCGATGGCCCACAGGTTGCCTTTGCCGTCGAGGTTGGCCGCGGCGGGAATCTTGAACTCGCTGTTGATGACGGTGACCGCGCCAGTGGCCGGGTTGATGCGCACCAACTGGCCCTTGAACCACAGCGGGCCGTAGAGCTGGCCGTCGGGCCCGACCTCGAAACCGTTGAAGCCGCCCAGGTCCTTGGCGATCAGCCGCGGCGGCTTGGCGCCGCTGGGGTCCACCTCCCACAGCGCATCGCCCAGGAACACCTGGCTGCCGTAGAGCTTGCCGTTCTTCGGGTCGAAGGCCAGCGAGTTCATGCCCGGCAGGTCTTTCGCGACGATGCGGGTCGGGCCGCTGTCGCTGTCGCGCACACGCAAGATGCCTTGCAGGTAGGAGGTCCAGGCCAGCTCGCCCTTGGGGCCGATGGCGATGTCGTCGGCCTGGCCTTCCGGTGCGGCGATGAAGACCTTGGCCGCGCCGGTCTTGCGGTCGACTTCCCACATGTTGTTGCCGACCACCGTGCCAGCCAGCAGGCGGCCCTTGGCATCGACCGCCAGGCCGTGCACGCCGTGGAAGGCGGACGGCGGCACCAGGGTTTCGGGTGCGGCCCAGCCCGCCGGTCGCGTGGCCGGCGCCATGCTCGAACAGGCGCCCAGCAGCAGACTGAGGCCGATCGCGGCCACCGTTTGAATCAGCTTCATCGATGTCTCCTTGGCGATGGCCTGTTATCAAGCCATGCTAGGCGCCGACATCGACGCAGTGAAGTCCCGCACGTGACAGATGCGGGTTCTCACCCGGGCGCTTGACGCCCGGGCGCGGCGTTCAGGCGTCGTCGCCGAGCGCGGAGCCGCTGCCCTGCAAGGCCGACACATCACGCACATTCTTCTGGATCGTCACCGCGGCGAACAGGCTCAGCACGAAGGCCAT
>NZ_DATILJ010000169.1:0-5157 GCF_035476535.1 Aquabacterium sp. | reverse complement strand
TCTTTGGTTACTTTCTTCGGCCAGGAAGAAAGTGACCCGCCTGCCGGGGCGGAATCCCGGCGCAGTGCAACGCAAGATCACCGCCCTACAACAAGGCCAAAACCAATCGCCAAGACCCGCACCAGCGCCAGCGGCACGCCGTCTGGGCCTCAGGCATAACGCCGTTCAAGCGCGTCCAATGCGGGCTTGCCGACCAGGCGCTGCCGCTCCCCAAAGCTGGCCACGAGACCCGAACCCTCATCGAGCCGGCGCGTCGCCTTCAACTCCCCCAAAGCCCTCTGCATACCCAGCAGCGCCCCCTGCAGCGCCGCATTGGCGTACAGCACGAAGCCGTAGCCCAGGTCGGCCAGTTCATCGGCGCCGACGATCGGGGTCTTGCCGCCGATCACCATGTTGATCAGCTGGGGCTTCGGCAGGCGGGCCGGCAGCGCGCGCACCTGCTCGGCGGTGGTCACCGCTTCGACGAACAGGATGTCGGCGCCGGCCTCCGCAAACCGGGCCGCGCGCTCGACCGCCGCATCGAAGCCCTGCGTCGCGCAGGCGTCGGTGCGGGCCATGATCAGCAGGTTCGCATCCTGCCGCGCATCGACCGCCGCCTTGATCTTGTTGACGGCCTCGTCGATGCCGATCACGTCCTTGCCGGCGAAGTGGCCGCAGCGTTTGGGCGCTAGCTGGTCTTCGAACTGGATGCAGTCGGCTCCCGCGCGTTCCAGCGTGCGCACCGTGTGGCGCACGTTCAGCGCGTTGCCGAATCCCGTGTCGGCATCGACGATCAGCGGCAACGCCACCGCGTCACGGATGCGCGCGGTGTGCTCTGCCATCTCGGCCAGGCCCATGAAGCCCTGGTCCGGCAGGCCCAGCGCCATGTTGGTGACACCGGCGCCGGTGATGTAGACCGCCTCGAAGCCCAGGTCTTCGATCACGCGGGCCGACAGCGCGTTGAAGGCACCGGGCACCAGCACGCCGCGCCGGGCTTCGGCCAGTGCCCGCAGCCGCTGTTTCGGGGTGAGCGCAATCGTGGTGTTCATGCTCAGGCCGCGATGCTGTAGAGGTCCAGGTACTCGTTGACCGGCATCGCTTCCAGCCGCGCCGCGTCCAGGCTGGCCGCCAGGATGCTGTCCTGCTGCTTCTGCGGGAAGCGCCGCGCCAGATTGCGGCGGAACTTGGCTTCCAGCAGCGGCAGGCCGTCGGCACGGCGGCGGCGGTGGCCGATCGGGTACTCGACGACCACTTCATCGAGCAGCGTGCCGTCGTTCAGCTCGATGCGCAGCGCGTTGGCGATGCTGCGCTTGTCGGTATCGTGGTAGTCCCGCGTGAACTGGCTGTCCTCGACGCAGCGCATCTTCTCGCGCAGGGCGTCGATGCGGCCGTCTGCCGCCACGCCGTCTTCATAGTCCGCCGCGGTGAGCCGGCCGAACAGCAGCGGCACTGCCACCATGTACTGGATGCAGTGGTCGCGGTCGGCCGGGTTGGCCAGCGGGCCCTGCTTGTCGATGATGCGGATGCAGGCTTCGTGCGTGCGGATGCGCAGATGGCGGATGTCGTCGGCGCTCTTGCCACGACGCCGCAGTTCGGCATGCAGCTGCATCGCCGCTTCCACCGCGGTCTGGCTGTGGAACTCGGCCGGGAAGCTGATCTTGAACAGCACGTTCTCCATCACATACGACCCATACGGCCGCTGGAAGCTGAAGGGCTTGCCCTTGAACAGCACGTCGTAGAAGCCCCAGGTCGGCGCGCTCAGCACGCTGGGGTAGCCCATCTCGCCCGTCTGCGCGATCAGCGCCAGCCGCACCGCGCGCGCGGTGGCGTCGCCGGCGGCCCAGCTCTTGCGGCTGCCGGTGTTCGGCGCATGGCGGTAGGTGCGCAGCGCCTGGCCGTCGACCCAGGCCAGCGACAAGGCGTTGATGATCTCGTCGCGGTTCAGGCCCAGCAGCTGCGCCACCACCGCGGTGCTGGCCACCTTCACCAGCAACACATGGTCCAGGCCGACCTTGTTGAACGAGTTCTCCAGCGCGATGCAGCCCTGGATCTCGTGCGCCTTGATCATCGCGGTGAGTACCGCGCGCATCGTCAGCGGCGGCTTGCCGGCGGCAAGGGCCGTGCGGCTCAACCAGTCGGCCACCGCGAGGATGCCGCCGAGGTTGTCGCTCGGGTGGCCCCACTCGGCCGCCAGCCAGGTGTCGTTGAAATCCAGCCAGCGGATCATCGTGCCGATGTTGAAGGCCGCCTGCACGGGGTCCAGCTGGTGCGGCGTGCCGGGCACGCGCGCGCCGTTCGGCACCACGGTGCCGGGCACCAGCGGCCCGAGTAGCTTGGTGCAGGCCGGGTACTCCAGGGCTTCGAGGCCGCAGCCCAGCGTGTCGATCAGGCAGTGCCGAGCGGTGTCGTAGGCCAGGCGCGATTCGATGCGGTAGGCCAGCACGTAGTCGGCGATGTCGGTCAGCACGGCATCGGGTGCGGGGCGGGTGGTGTTGCGGAAGTCTGCGGACATGGTCGGGTACTTTGAACGTTATTGGTAGCGAAGGCTCAGTGGCGCTGCGCCAGCGGCACGAAGGCGCGGTCTTCCGGGCCGGTGTAGTGCGCGCTGGGGCGGATGATCTTGTTGTCCTGGCGCTGCTCGATCACATGCGCGGCCCAGCCGGACGTGCGGGCGATGACGAACAGCGGCGTGAACATCGCGGTGGGCACGCCCATCAGGTGGTAGCTGACGGCGCTGTACCAGTCGAGGTTGGCGAACATGCGCTTGCTGTCCCACATCACCCGCTCCACCCGCTCGGCGATGCTGAACATCTTCATCGAACCGGCTTCTTCCGACAGCTGCCGGGCGACCCGCTTGATGACCTCGTTGCGCGGGTCGCTGAGCGTGTAGACCGGGTGACCGAAGCCGATCACCACCTCGCGCGCTTCGATGCGCCGGCGGATGTCGGCCTCGGCCTCGTCGGCGCTGTCGTAGCGCTGCTGCACCTCGAAGGCCACCTCGTTCGCGCCGCCATGCTTGGGGCCGCGCAGCGCGCCGATGGCGCCGGTGATCGCCGAATACAGGTCGCTGCCGGTGCCGGCGACCACCCGCGCGGCAAAGGTCGAGGCATTGAATTCATGCTCCGCGTAGAGGATCAGCGAGGCCTGCATCGCGCGGGTCCAGGCCTCGCTGGGCGGGCGGCCATGCAGCAGGTGCAACACGTGCGCGGCGATCGATTCGTCCTCGGTCTCGACGACGATGCGCCGGCCCTGCGTCGCCCAGTGGTACCAGTACAGCAGCATCGAGCCCAGCGAGGCCAGCAGCCGGTCGGCGATGTCGCGTGCGCCGGGCAGGCCGTGCTCCTCTTTCTCGGGCAGCAGGCAGCCCAGCGTCGAGACCCCCGTGCGCATCACGTCCATCGGGTGCGCGCCGGCGGGCAATTGCTCCAGCGCCTCGCGCACGCTGGCCGGCAGGCCGCGCAGCGACTTCAGCTTGAGCTTGTAGGCGCGCAGTTCGGCCGGCGTCGGCAGCTTGCCGTGCACCAGCAGGTGCGCGACTTCTTCGAACTCGCAGGCCTGCGCCAGATCGAGGATGTCGTAGCCGCGGTAGTGCAGGTCGTTGCCGCTGCGGCCGACCGTGCACAGCGCGGTGCTGCCGGCGGTGACGCCGGACAGCGCGACGGATTTCTTGGCTTTGGTGCCGACTGGGGGTGAGTCACTCATGCGCTGCTTCCTGGGCTGACGGTTCGCAATGTTTGCATTCGGCTATGCTGTTCACAAGCACTGAAGTAGCCATGGAATGCGAAGCCGTGGTCATCACTTTGCGATGTTTGCGAAGCTCCTTGAAGACGGAAGCAGAAGACCATGCGCAAGACTTTCATGGGCGTGCGGCTGAAGACCCTGCGTGAGCAGCAAGGCCTGACCCAGGCCGCGCTGGCGCAGCGGCTGCAGCTGTCGCCGAGTTACCTGAACCAGCTGGAAAACAACCAGCGGCCGCTCAGCGTGGCGGTGCTGCTGCGCCTGCAATCGGCGCTCGGCGTGGATCTGCAGTACTTCTCCGAAGACGAAGAGGCCCGCTTCATCGCGCAGCTGCAGGAGGTGGTGGCCGAGGTGCCGGGCGGCGTGCCGCAGGCCGAGCTGCAGGCCGTGGCGCAGCAGATGCCGGCGCTGGCCCAGGTGCTGGTGCGCCTGCACCGCCGCGCCCGCGCGGCCGAAGAGCGGCTGGCCACCGTGGCCGAAGGCCTGGGCGAACGCGGCGACGAGTTGCTGCACACCGCGCCACAGGCGCACGAAGAGGTGCGCGACTTCTTCTACGCGCACAGCAACCACATGCCGGCGCTGGACGCGCGTGCCGAGGCGCTGCACCAGCAGCTGATGGGCGCGCCGGCCGCCAGCGCCGCGCGCCACGCGCAGCCCGGCCGTGGGCCACTGGACGACAGCACCGGTCGCACGCCGGCGCGTGAACTGGCCCACCGCCTGCAGCAGCACCTGCTGCAAGCCCATGGCGTGACGCTGCGCCTGCGCGCCGGTGCGGCGACGCCGGCCGGCGAACCCGCGCTGCTGCGCCAGTTCGACCCGCAGCAGCGGCTGCTGAGCATTGCCGACAGCGTCGAGCCCGGCCAGCTGGCCTTCCAGCTGGCGACGCAGCTGGCGCATCTGGAGGCGGCCGAGACGATCGAGCAGCTCGCGCGGCAGGCCGATTTCAGCAGCGATGAGTCGCGCGCGCTGGCCCGCATCGGCCTGGCGAACTACTTTGCCGGTGCGCTGGTGCTGCCCTACCAGCGTTTCCTGATGGCCGCTGAAGAATTGCGTTATGACATCGAGCTGCTGGCGCAGCGTTTCGGCGTCAGCTTCGAGACCGCGTGCCACCGCCTGTCGTCACTGCAGCGCAGCGGCGCGCGCGGCGTGCCCTTCTTCTTCGTGCGGGTGGACCGTGCCGGCAACATCTCGAAGCGGCAGTCGGCCACCGACTTCCACTTCTCGCGCACCGGCGGCACCTGCCCGCTGTGGAACGTCTACGAAGCCTTCGCCCAGCCCGGCAAGGTGCTGACGCAGCTGGCGCGCATGCCCGATGGCCGCACCTACCTCTGGATCGCCCGCTGCGTGACGCGCCAGTCCGGCGGTTATGGCTCGCCGGTGCGCAGCTTCGCCGTCGGCCTGGGCTGCGACATCCGCCATGCCGACCGGCTGGTGTATGCC
>NZ_DATILJ010000168.1:0-14088 GCF_035476535.1 Aquabacterium sp. | reverse complement strand
GAAGCAGGTCAGCGACGCCGAGATCCGCGCCGGCCTGGAGCGCAATCTGTGCCGTTGCGGTTCGCACATGCGGGTCATCGCGGCGGTCAAGAAAGCGGCCGGGGGGCTGGCATGAAGCGGCGCGACTTCCTGCTCAAGGGCACAAGCGGCCTGGTCATCGCCTTCAGCGTGCCGCTGCAGGCATTCGGCCAGGCGGTGCCGCAGCCCAGGATCGACCCGCGCTTCGTCAACGCCGGTGCCTGGCTCGAGATCGCACCGAATGGCGCGGTGACTTTCTACACCGGCAAGGTGGAACTCGGCACCGGCGTCGACACCGCGCTGGCACAGATGGTGGCCGAGGAGCTCGACGTCGAGCTCGGCAGGATCGCGATGGTCATGGGCGACACCGAGCGCTGCCCCGACCAGATCGGTACCTTCGGCAGCATCACCGTCGCGCTCGCAGGGCCGCAGGTCCGGCAGGCCGCGGCGGAGGCACGGCTCGCGCTGCTCGAACTCGCCGCTGCCAAGCTCGGCGCGCAGGGCCTGAAGACCGAGAACGGCGCGGTGATCGCGCCGGACGGCCGGCGCATCGCTTATGGCGAGCTGGTCGATGGCAAGCGCCTGCAGCGGCCGCTGTCGAACAACGCCAAGCTCAAGGATCCCGCCGACTTCAAGGTCATCGGCAAGTCGGCGCCGAGAATGAGCCTGCCGTCCAAGGTGTACGGCACGCACAACTACATCCACAACCTGCGCCTTCCCGGCATGCTGCATGGCCGGGTGATCAGGCCGCCGGTGCATGGCGCGTCGCCGGTGATCGTCGACGACTCGGCACTCAAGAAGCTGCCCGGCAATCCGCGCGTTGTCCGCAAGGGCAACTTCCTGGCCGTGGTGGCCGACCGCGAGGAGCGGGCGATCCACGCGGCGCAGGCGCTCAAGGTCGACTGGGGTGCGGCGCCGGTGTGGCCGCCGCAACAGGATCTGGCTCAGCTGCTGAAGGCCGGCCCGACCGCCGATCGGGCGCTCGACACCGCGGGCGAAGTGGAAAAGGCGCTTGCGCAGGCAACCAAGACCCACAGTGCGCAGTACTTTGTGCCTTATCAACTGCACGGCTCGATCGGACCTTCGTGTGCGCTGGCCGACGTGAAGGCCGACCGCGCCAC
The DNA here is from genome assembly GCF_035476535.1 of Aquabacterium sp. Classification (GTDB taxonomy): domain Bacteria; phylum Pseudomonadota; class Gammaproteobacteria; order Burkholderiales; family Burkholderiaceae_C; genus Pseudaquabacterium. The sequence continues at coordinate 12,949 of NZ_DATILJ010000168.1, read as the reverse complement.
GCTCTGGTCGCCGACGCAGACCTCGTTCAACACACGCGACAGCGTGGCGGCGATCCTCAACATGCCGCCCAGCCAGGTGCGCCTGATCTGGCTGGAAGGCTCGGGCTGCTACGGGCAGAACGGCGCCGACGATGTCACGGCGGACGCGGCCCTGCTGTCGCAGCTGATCGGCCAGCCGGTGCGCGTGCAATGGATGCGCCACGACGAGAACCGCAGCGAGCCGAAAGGCGTGCCGATGGCGATGGAGGTCAAGGGCGGCCTCGACGCGGCGGGCAACATCGTCGCCTGGGACTACCAGGTGTGGAGCGTCAACCATGGCGGCCGACCTGGCTTCGCGCAAGGCGGCAATCTGCTGGCCGGCGATGAGCAGGGCATGAGCAAGCGCTTCGCCCAGGTCGGCGCGGACATCAACGCCAAGCCCAGCTACGCGCTGCCCAACAAGCGGGCGGTGCTGCGTGAGGTTCACTCGACGCCGCTGCGCACGTCGTCGCTGCGCGGCCTGGGTTCGCCGGCAAACACCTTCGCCAATGAGTCGTTCATCGACGAACTCGCCTATCTTGCCGGCGTGGATCCACTCGAGTACCGCATTCGCCACCTGAAGGACGAGCGCGCCATCGCCGTGCTGCGCGAAGTGGCCAAGCTCTCGTCCTGGCAGGCGAAGACGGCGCCCGCCAAGTCAGGCGTCGGCAAAGGCGTCGCATTCGTGCATTACCACAACAGTGCCGCGTACGTGGCAGTGGCGCTGCAGGTGCGGGTCGACGCCGAAGGGCGCACGCGCGTGCAGAAGGTCTGGGTGGCACACGACTGCGGGCTGATCGTGAATCCCGACGGCGTCAAACAGCAGATCGAGGGGAACGTCATCCAGACCCTGAGCCGTGCGCTGATCGAGGAGGTTCGCTACAACCGCCGCGGCATCGACAGCCTCGATTGGGCGAGCTATCCGATCATGCGCTTCTCCGAGGTACCCGACGACATCGTGATCAGCCTGATCAACCGGCCCAACATGCGCGCGGTTGGCGTCGGCGAGTGCACGGCCTCGCCGATGATGGCCGCAGTGGCCAACGCCATCTACGACGCGACCGGGACGCGCCTGCGCGACGTGCCGTTCACGCCAGAGCGGCTGAAGGCGCGGCGCGCCGCTTGAAGCGAAGACTTTGAAGCCGTCATTGCCGCCAGCCATGCCGGCGGCAGTCTGCACGCAGGCCCCAAGCGGCAAGGCGAATGCAAGTGCCGCCGCCACGACCCAACCGAATCCATTCTGCGACCCGCCATGAGTGACGAATTGCCGCGCCTGTCGAACCACCAAGCCGATTTGCTTGACCAATGCGAGACCTTGCTTTCCAAAGGTCGTATCGAACGTCGCCAATTCATGGCGCTTGCCATTGGCCTTGGCGTCGGCGGCGCCCAGGCCACGACGATGGCAGAACAAGCTCTGCGCGTGCAGCAGAACCAGGAGACCCTGGCCAAGGCACTGCGCACACGCTATGACTACATCGTCTGTGGATCGGGTTCGGCAGGCAGCGTGATTGCCGGCGAATTGGCCCGCAGAACCGGTGCTCTGGTGCTTTTGCTGGAAGCCGGCGGGACTGATCTGACGCCCAATGTGACCAATCCCGTCGTTTGGCCAAGGAATCTGTGGAGCGACCTGGACTGGAAGGATCTTTCCGAGCCGGCCGCTGGACTCGATGGCCGGCGAATCCGCATGAACACCGGCAAGGTCCTCGGCGGCGGCAGCAGCATCAATGCGGCCAATTACTCGCGCGGGCACCGGGCGGACTATGAGTTCTGGGCCGCCGAAACCGGTGATCCCGCATGGAACTACGCCAGTGCGCTCGATATCTTCAAACGCCTGGAGAACTGGCAGGGGCCTGCCGACCCGCAACGCCGCGGCCGTGGCGGCCCGGTCTGGGTGCAGCCTGCCGCGAATCTGCATCCCGGCGCGGTGGCCATGCTCGACGCGGCCGCCAAGGTCGGCATACCGCGCTTCGAGGATGCCAACGGCGCCATCCTGGAGAGCATGGCTGGCGCCGCGCCATTGAGCCACAGCATCCAGGACGGCCGCCGGCGCAACATGCCGTCGAACTTTCTCTACCCCGTGATGGACCGGCCGAACCTGACCGTGCTGACCGGCGCGAGTGTCGATCGCCTGGTGATCCAAAGAGGGCGCGCGACTGGCGTCGTGATGCGTTGGCAAGGGCGCTTGCTGACGATCGAAACGGAGCGCGAGGTGATCGTCTCCACCGGCGCCCTCAATACGCCGAAGCTGCTGATGCTGTCTGGCATTGGAGACGAGCGCCAGTTGAAGCCGCTGGGTATTCCGCTGGTTCTGCATCGCCCCGAAGTCGGCCAGAACCTGCAGGACAACATCTTCCTCGCCGGTTGCCTGTGGGAGTACAAGGAAGCACTGCCACCGCGCGCGGGGGTCGCCGACGCGATGGTCCTGAACAGGACTCGAAGCGATCTCGACGGGCCGAACATGTACACGGTACATACGCAGAACGGCGCCGCCAGTCCAGAGATCACCAGGCGCCACGCCCCGCCGCCGACCTGCTGGGGCCTGGCTCCGGGCCTGATGCGCACTGAAAGCCGCGGCAGTGTGGGCCTGGTATCCACCGATCCGGACGCCCGGCCGCGCGTCAACGCGCCCTACCTGAATGACGCCAATGATGTGCGGGCTCTCATCCACGGCGTCGAGTTCGCTCGCGAACTCGGCAATTCGCCGACCATGCGCGAATTCGTCAAACGCGAAGTGCTGCCGGGCCCGCTGAAAGGCGACGAGATGGCTGCGTTCGTGCGCGATGCCACGACCACCTATTTCCATACGGCCGGCACTTGCCGCATGGGCAAGGACGATGGGGCCGTGGTCGACGCAAAACTGAAACTGCGCGGCATCGAAGGGCTGCGCGTCGCCGACTCTTCGGTGATGCCGCGGCTGGCCACCGGTCCGATCATGGCCCCGTGCATGCTGATTGGACAGCGCCTGGTCGATGTTCTTCTGACGGCCGGTCGCTGAAGCGCCATGGCGGGCCAGAAGGCAGAGTCAACCGCTCGCCGAGTCCGCCGGTCTTCTGCATTCGCCAAGCCCAATTGACCAATTGACCAATTGACCAATTGATCAATTGATCAATGGTCGCTTCATTCGCGTGGAGCGCTACTGCTTATTGCCGCAAACGCGGCTGATGACGTGATTCGCCCGCAGGGCACAAATGAGGAGACAAACTTATGAAACTCGATAAGCTCGTCAGGTCCGTGGCCAGCGCGGCAACGATCATCCTGTCGCTCGCTTCAGCGGATGCGTTCGCCCAGGCGCCGATCAAGATCGGTGTCATCCAGACCTACACCGGCCCGCTTGCAGGCCCCGGCACCGACGCGTCGAACGGCTTCACGCTGTTCTTCGAGCAGAAGGGCAACATGGTCGCCGGACGCACCATCCAGTTGATCAAGGAAGACGACGCGGCCAATCCGGCGCAGGCCATGGAACGTGCGCGCCGGCTGGTCGAACGCGAGAACGTGCATCTGCTCTCGGGCATCACCAGCAGCGCGGTGGCCTATGCGGTGCGCGACTACGTGCACGGCAAGGAAACGCCGCTGGTGCTGATGGGCGCGGCCGGCTCCAACAGCCTGACCAACGAACGCGGCAGCCCCTACATCTTTCGCGCCAGCCTCGGCAACCGGCAGTTCAACGCGCCCTTCGGGCCCTATGCCTGCCAGAAGCTCGGCTACAAGCGAGTCGCGATCATGGCGAGTGACTTCGTCACCGGCCATGAGCAATCGAAGGGCTTCAAGGAAACCTACGAGAAGGCCGGCTGCAAGGTCGTGAAGGAGATCTTCGTGCCGCTGGGCACCGTCGATTTCGCGCCTTTCCTGACCCAGATTCCGGCCGGCGAGGTCGACGCGGTGTGGGCGATGTTCTTCGGTGCCGATTCGATCGGCTACGTCAAGCAGTACGACGCGCTGGGCTACAAGGCGAAGCTGCCGCTCGTCGGCGCCGGCGGCCTGCCCAGCGAGCGGCTGCTTGCTCCGATGGGAACCTCGTCGGTGGGCATCACGTCCGCGATGTTCTACACGGTGACCCTCGACACGCCGGAGAACAAGGCCTTCGTTCAAGCCTATCGCGCCAAGTTCAACAACGTGCCGGACGCAACCTCGGCATCGGGCTACACGGCTGCGATGGCGATCGCTGCGGCGCTCGAGGCGGTGAACGGCCGCATCGAGGACAAGCCGGCGTTCCTGGCCGCGCTGCGCAAGGTGGAGCTGACCCAAGCACCCTACGGCCGCTTCCGCTTTGATGCCAAGCAGAACGTCGTCTTCGATACCTTCGTGACCAGGGTGCAGGCGCGCGACGGCACGTTCGTGCCCGTCATCGTCGACAAACTGGCGAGCGACGTCGATCAGTTCTGGCAATACAAGCCCTGACCAGCGGCGGCGAAGCATGAGACCCACACCCTCGACTGCCAGCAGATTGCGCCCCACATGCTGATATCGATCATCAACGGCACGGCCTACGGCTGCCTGCTGTTCCTGCTCGCCGCCGGTTTTTCGATGATCTTTGGCGTGCTGAAGATCGTCAATCTTGCGCACGGCTCGTTCTTCCTGTTCGGCGCCCACGTGGCGCTCAGCGTCTACGAGGCGGGCTTCGGCCTGCCGCTGGCCGTGGCCGCCGGTGCCGCGACCGGTGCTGCGCTCGGCTGGTTCTGCGAACGCACGCTGCTGAACCAGCTGCAAGGCGATTACCTCGGGCAAGTGCTCGTCACGATGGGCCTGCTGTTCATCCTGAGCGACGTGGCACTGGTCATCTGGGGCGGCATGCCGCGCATGCTGGCCCCGCCCGGGTGGCTCGGCACGTCCGTCGCGATCGGCGCATCGACCTACCCGGTCTACCGCCTGGCGCTGATCGGGGTCGGCGTCGCCGTCGCGCTTGCGCTGTGGTGGTTGATCGAACGCACGACCTTCGGGGCACGGTCACGGGCCGCCGTCGACGACGAAGAAACTGCAACGGCGATCGGCATCTCGGTGCCGCGGCTGCGCCTGGCCGTGTTCAGCCTCGGCGGCCTGCTCGCGGGCTTGAGCGGCGCGCTGGGTTCGGGCTTCATGGGCGCGCGCCCGGGCCTGGACATCGAGGTCTTTCTGCTGGCCCTGGTGATCGTCGTGATCGGCGGTGTCGGCTCGCTGGGCGGGGCCTTTCTCGCGGCCATCCTCGTCGGCATCACAGACTCGCTGAGCAAGTCACTGTGGCCGGAATCATCCTATTTCGCCCTGTTCGCACCGATGGCGGCTTTCCTGATCCTGCGTCCGACCGGCCTGTTCGGGCGGCCGATGAACGTGCGGCCGCCGACGCGCAGCGCGCGCGGCAGCCTCCTGCGCAACCCCTCGGTGGCGCGCGTCGGGCGGGCGGCCGTCGCGCTGTGCCGGCGCCTGCCGCCGCGCGGCTGGCTGGTGCTGAGCCTGGCCGCGATCGCGGCATTGCCCTTCCTTGCCACGCCCTACGGCGTGGGCATCGTCACGCTGTGCTTCATCTGGGCGGTCTTCGCGATCGGCGTCAACGTCGCCCTCGGTTATGTCGGCATGCCGTCGCTCGGCCATGCGGTGTTCTTCGGCAGCGGCGCCTATGCCGTGGCCCTGATCGGCAGCCATACCGGCGTCGGTGGCTGGCCCGCGCTGGTGCTTGCCGTCGGCGTATCGGCACTGATGGCGGTCGTCGTCGCCTGCATGGTGCTGCGCACCAAGCAGGTCCAGCTGCTGCTGGCCACCGTGGCGGCCGGGCAGGTGATGTGGGGCATTGCGGTGAAGTGGCGCTCGCTGACCGGCGGTGACGACGGCACGTCCAATCCAGCCAAGATCCTGGTGCCGGGATTCGAAGGGCTCAGCGCCACCAACCACATCTACATCATCTCGGCAGCGGTGTTCATCGCCGTGTGCATCGTCGCCGTCGTTCTCGACGGGTCGCGCTTTCGCCGTCTGCTCAACGGCATTCGCGAGAACGAAGTCCGCATGGCCACGCTCGGCTACGACACCGGGCTCTATCGCTTTGGCGCGTTTGTCATCTCGGGCACGATCAGCGGCATCGGCGGGGCGCTGTTTGCGCACTTCGCGTCGTTCGTCAGTCCCGATCTGCTGTCCATCGCCACATCGGGGCAGGTGCTGCTGATGGTCATCGTCGGCGGTGCCGGCACGCTCGCGGGTCCGGTCGTCGGTGCCTTCACGATCATCCTGCTCAAGGAGTTCCTGTCCGGCTGGACGGACCGATGGCAGGCGATCTACGGCCTGCTGTTCATCCTCGTGGCGCTCTTGTCGCGGCAAGGCCTGATGGGCGTGATCAGGGGCTGGCGATGACGGGCCCCTGCGTTCTGCGCCTGCGTGGCGTCGCGCTGTCGTTCGGCCGTGTCGAGGTGCTGCGCGGCGTGAATCTCGATGTGCATGCGGGCGTGCGGCACTTGCTGCTCGGCCCCAACGGCGCCGGCAAGACCACGCTGTTCAACACCATCAACGGCCACCTGCGGCCGAGTGCCGGCACGATCGAGTTCGATGGCAGCGATGTCACCCGGCTCAGCACCGGCCAGCGGGCGCGGCGCGGACTCGGGCGCACCTTCCAGATCGCCAGCCTGTTCCCGCAGCTGACGGTGTGGGACAACCTGCTGATTGCCGCACAGGCGCCCAGTCTGCTGAAGAAGGGCGCCCGGGCCGCCAACGCTGACGCGGCCGCCGCGCTCGAGCGCTCAGGCTTGGCGGCCCAGCGCAACATGATCGTCGGCAACCTGGCCTATGGCCAGCAACGGTTGCTCGAGATCGCGATGGCGTTGGCCACCAAGCCTCGCATGCTGCTACTCGACGAGCCGATGGCCGGCCTGACGCAGGAAGAGCGCGGCACCTTCGCCGAACGTGTCGTCGAGCTCAGCACGCACACCGCCATTCTGCTGATCGAGCACGACCTCGAAGTGGCGCTGCGCATCGCCGAGCATGTCACGGTGCTGAGCCTGGGCGCTGTCGTGTTCGACGGCAAGCCGGCCGATGCCTTGTCGGCACCGATCGTCAAAGAGATTTATCTGGGCTAGAAGCGATGACCACCGGTCTGCATATCGAAGATCTGCATGTCTACCTCGGCGACTCGTATGTCGTTCAAGGTGCCACGCTCACCGTGTCCACAGGTCGCGCCGTGGCGGTGCTCGGCCGCAACGGGGTCGGCAAGACAACGCTGCTGCGGGCGATCATGGGTCTGACCGACCCGGTGCGCGGCGGCAGCATCGCCTGGAACGGCACCGAGATCACGCGCCAGCCGGCGTGGGCGCGCACGGCACTGGGCGTGGCCTATGTGCCGCAAGGGCGGCGCATCTTTCCGTCGCTCTCCGTTGAAGAGAACCTGCTTGTGGCCCGCCGCCCGGCGCGCGCCGGCTCCGCGCCGTGGACGATCGAGCGGCTCTACGCGCTGTTCCCCAACCTGCGCGAGCGGCGCGATCAGCGCGGCAATGCGCTCTCGGGCGGCGAACAGCAAATGCTCGCACTGGCGCGCGCGCTGATCTCCAATCCGCAGATCATCCTGCTGGACGAGCCGACCGAAGGCCTGGCGCCCATCGTCGTGCAGCGCATCCTGGACATCCTGAAGGCCATCCGGAAGGAAGGGCTGGGGCTGCTGCTGATCGAGCAGGACTTCCGCTTCGCCTCCGCGCTGGCCGACGAGATCACGGTGATGCAGGCCGGCCGCTTTGTCTATCGCGGCGAGAGCCTGAGCCCGGCCGAGATCGCCGACGTGGCAGGGCGCTACCTTGGCGTCGGCTCCGGCCATTAGCCACACACGCGACTTCCAGTGACTTCCACAGACGCCATGACGAACCCGACCGATGCGCTGATTGCCGATCTTGTGAGCGCGAATCACATCCTTGCCGATCAGGGCGTGGTCGACGGCTTCGGCCACGTCAGCGTGCGCACGGAGGCCGGAGAAGATCGTTTCCTGCTCTCCCGCTCGATGGCCCCGGCCCTCGTCGAGGCGCCGGACATCATCACCTACGACCTCGACGGCAACGGCCTGGATGCCCAGGGCCGCGCCGGCTACCTCGAGCGTTTCATCCACTGCGAGATCTACCGTTCGCGACCCGATGTGATCGCCGTCGTCCACAGCCATTCGCCATCGGTGCTGCCTTTCGGCGTGGCCAGGACCCGGCTGCGTCCGGTCTACCACATGGCCGGCTTCCTCTCGCAGACCAGTGTCTTCGAGATCCGCGACGACTTCGGCCCCGGCACGGACATGCTGGTCAGCAACAGCCGCATGGGCGCCAGTCTCGCCAAGGTGCTGGGCTGCAATTGCGTCACGCTGATGCGCGGCCATGGTTCGGTGGTGGTCGGCCGCAGCCTGCACGAAGCCGTCTATCGGGCGGTCTATACCGAGATCAACGCCAGGGTGCAGACGCAAGCCCAGGCGCTGGAAGGCCCCATCGAATTCCTGACGAATGAGGAAGCTGCGGCGGCGACGCAGACCAACAGCGCGCAGCTCGGCCGCTGCTGGGCCTTGTGGGCCAGTCAAGCTGCCGCAAGGCGACCGCCGAGCCTTCGGACGCCGCGGCAGCGTGGTGTGAAAGCCATTGCAGGCGCGGCCCGGTCATGATTCGCCGCCGCCTGCTTGCCGGCGCCTGCGCCATCGGCGTTCCCTGGTTTCGCGCGCACGCCACCGGCACCGACGCGATCAGCAGCGACAGCACGATCGTGCTCGGACAGAGCGCGAGCTTCTCTGGAGGGCTGGGTGACATCGTCAAGGAATTCAACGCTGGCGCGCAACTGCACTTCGACGAACTGAACGCGCGCGGCGGTATCCACGGCCGGCGCATCCAACTCGTGACGCTCAACGACGATATGGCGCCGGCCAAGGCTGTGGCCAACTGCCGGGCGCTGCTCGCCGAGCATCGTGCGTTCGCGTTCTTCGGCTGTGTCGGATCGATCACGGTGGCGGCCGCGGCGCCCGTGTTTCGAGAGAGCAACGCGCCGTTGCTGGGCCACCTGGCAGTCGGCGATTCGGCGCGCCAGGCCGCGCGTGGTGCCGCGTACTTCGTGCGCGCAACCTACGGGCGGGAGGCCGAAAAGTTGGTCGAGCATCTCACCACGATCGGCATTTCGCAGATCGCGGTGGCCACGCTCGACAACTCCACCGGCGCCGACTTGCTCGCGTCGGTGCGCAAGGCGGTCACCGCGCGAGGCGGGTCCGGAGCCGATGTTGCTTCCGCGGCCATCAAAAGCGACGGCAGCAACATCGTTGCGGTAGGCCGCAGCTTGGCCGCGGCGCGGCCACAGGCGCTGATCGTGTTCTTCTCGGGTCCGCCGGTCGCCGAGTTGATGAAGACGATGTGGCTGGAGGGGTCCAACCCCAGCTTCTACGGCATCTCGGTGATGGCCGGTGAACTGGTGGCCAGGTCGCTGGGCGGGCAGTTCCGCGGGCTGGTGGTCTCGCAAGTGATGCCCTATCCGTGGGCGCCGGTCGAGCCCACCGCGGTGGCTTTTCGCAAGCTTTGCGAACAGCACAAGGTGCGCATCGGATACGCGAGCTATGAGGGTTATGTCAACGCCCTCGTCGCCGCAGAAGGGCTGCGCCGCACCGGGCGCGATGCCCGGCGTTCCACGCTGCACGCCGCGATGCAGGCGATGAAGGTCCGCCTGGCCGGCATCAACTTCGACTTCACGCAGGGCGATCCCACCGGCTCGAGTTTCGTCGAACTGGTGCGCGTGTCGTCCGAAGGCCGCTTCGTGCGCTGAGGCTCTAGCCAAGCCGCAGTGCTTCGCAGTCGATGCCACCAAGCCTCATTGTTGACGGCGTTGCGCTCGACCGCATCGCTCGAGTCGCGTGTTGCTCGGTGTTTTCCTCAAGTCGCACTGACGCAATGACGCAAACCCATGTCGCAATCACAGGCGACGACGGCGGGTCGCGCCTGGACACTGTGTTGGCCCGGCGCCGCGCTGCCGGCCGGCTGCAAGGGAGCAGTCGCTTCGTCAGCGCGCTGGGCACTTCATGTCAACAAGGTCAATAGGAGACAGTCAATGAAGAGGATAACCCGCAATGCCCTCGTCGCCGTTCTGCTCGGCGGCTGCACACTGTGGAGCGCCCAGGCGCAGACCACCATCGTCACCGGCACGCGCGATTTCGGCGGCGCTTCCCTGGGCACGTCCTGCAACGGCAGCAGCGAGAGCCAGGCGCCGGTGGTGCTGGTCAGGGCCGGAGGCGTGGTCAGGAACCTGCGCATCCGTGCCGGCGGTGGCGCCGACGGCATCCATTGCCAAGGCACCTGCCGGCTGGAGAACGTCGTGTGGGAGGATGTCTGCGAAGACGCCGCCACCGCATTGGGTGGCTCGGGCACGACGATGACCGTGACCGGCGGCAGCGCCGCCAACGCCGCCGACAAGATCTTCCAGCACAACGGCGTGGGCGGTGCCGTGAGCATCAGCAACTTCGCAGTCAACGGCTCGAACGGAAAGCTCTACCGCTCCTGCGGCAACTGTCCGTCCCAAGGCAGGCGAACCGTCAACATGAGTGGCATCACGATCAACGGCAGCCTCAGCTCGGGCATGGCCGGCGTGAACAAGAACTACGGCGACGTCGCGACCATTCGTTCGGTGCGCTGGAGAAACTGGAACTCGACCAGCAACAGCGATTCCGCCTCTGCATGCATCCCCTACAACGGTGTCACCAGCGGTTCATCCCAGAAGCTGCCGCCGGAATGGGGAACTGCCACCTGCAATGTGAGGCGCAGCGACATCACGCGCTTCTGACGCCGCGGCGCGGGGGGGGCTGATCGCAGGCGGCCGAGCCGTTTTCTTGCGCGCTTCATCCCCCGCTCAATGGCCCGATCAGCCAACCCTGATCCACTGCTGACCCCTCGCGACAACGCGCACCTCGATGCTGTACCTCCTGTTGACGGGACTGCTGACCCTGACGTCGATGGCGCTGCCGGCCTACGCCGACCCGGCCGTCGCTGCACTCGAGGCGCAGGTACTGAATCCGGACTGGCACCTGCTGCGTCGTCCGCGTTGCGGCAAGTTGCTGGTCGCGGGCAGCGATGGCGTGGTCTGGACGGCGCCCGCCGGCCGACACCCGGCCTGGCAGCCAGCCCGGACCCGGCACGACGGCAGGGTGATCGACATCGTCGAGGCGCCCGATGCCTTGCTCGCCATCGGCACCCGTGGCCTGCTGCTGCGTTCTGATGACTGCGGCCAGCACTGGACAAGTTTGCAGGACGGCGGCGAGGCGGACCTGTTCGTCGCCGTCGCCGCTGACGACGATCTGCTCGTGGCGGGCGAAGGCCGGCGCCTGCTGCGCGGCGACCGGTCCGCATCTCGCTGGCTCCCGCTCGAGAGCCCTGTCGATGTGCCGCGTGCTTTGGCCGCGGTGCGCACCGGTTCGCTCGCGCTGCGCTGGTGGCTGCTGGGCGCCGATGGCGACTTGTGGCGATCGGACGACCGTGGCGAACGCTGGACCCGGGCCGATGCGCCGACCCCTGACCTGCAGACCTTGGCCGCTGATGGCGACGTGCTGATCGCAGGCAGCGGGCGCGGAGAGATCCACACCCTCGGGTCCGACGGGCGTGGATGGCGCCGCGCGATCAACCTGCCGGGCGCCAGTGTCGACCATCTCTGGCGTGGCCCTGCCGGCTCTTGGTGGGCCTGGGGTGCAGGCGGCGGTTGCGCCTGGGCGCAGCGGGCACAAGGCCCGTGGCGGGGCTGTCGCTTGCCGGGCAGGCGCCTGGTCCGTTCCATCGCCACAGATCCGTCGGGCAAGGCGTGGGTTGCCGCGCTCGAAGGCGCACAACTGATGCGCAGCACCGACCGAGGGCACCGCTGGCAAGCCACTGGACTTGGCGTCACCCCAAGGTCCGGGCGTGCCATCGAAGCGGTCGCCTGGGATCCGGAGCGGGGCGGCTTCTGGGCCGCAGGCTCCGGCGCGTGGCTGCTGGCAGGGTCCGCGGACGGCGCGCAATGGACCCCGTCGCACGCGGCACCGTCCTACGTGCACGACCTGCGTCGAGTCCCTGGCGGGGACCTGCTGGCCGTGATGAACGATCGCTGGATGGCGCGCAGCGCCGATGCGGGCAGCAGCTGGGCGCTGCACCACTTCAAGCAACTGGATGAGCCGGCCTACCTGACCCACATCGGTCACGACGAACAGCGATCGGCGGTGCTGGTCAGCGGCAGCCAGGGAGCGCTGATCCACAGCCCGGATGGTCGCCACTGGCGCAGCCACCGCACCGGGCACAAGCGGGGTTATCTCGGCATGCTGCCCTTGCCGAGCGAGGATGCGGTGCTGCTGTTCGGCAGCCCGCGCCACGGTCTGCGGGTGCGGATGAGCGATGGCCTGCTCGCCGACATGCCCCTGCCGAGCCCGGACGTGCTTTACGGCGGCTTCCATGATGCGGGTCGGCAACAGGTGTTCCTGCTGGGCGCCAACGGCGCGCTCTTGCACTCCGGCGACGGCGGGATGCGCTGGACGTCCACCCGGGTCGGTTCCCGCACGCTGCATGCAGGCGTGGCCACACCCGATGGTCAAGCCCTGCTCGTGGCCGGCGAGTCCGGTGCCCTGTACCGTGCGCAGTGGCGGATCGACGGGTCCCTGGGCGACTGGCGGGCCGTGGGCGATCAAACCGGCGATTGGCGCCACCTGATGATTGATCAAGACACGGGCAGCGTCTGGTTGCTCGGACTGAACGGTGGCCTGAGGCAGTCCATGGACAGCGGCCAAAGCTGGCAGACGATCGCTCTGCCCACCACAGCCCACCTGCGCCGACCCGCCTTCGACCTTGTGCGGCGGGTGTGGTGGATGCCCGGGCGTGACGGAACCTTGCTGCGAGGCTCGCCGGATGGGCGCGAGTGGCACTCGGTGTTCACGCACACCCGCGAGCACCTCAAGGGCGTGCTCGTCCACCCGGCGACGGGCGAACTGCTGCTGTATGGCGCACGCCTGGTGCGGCTGACGGAAAGG
>NZ_DATILJ010000167.1:0-1903 GCF_035476535.1 Aquabacterium sp. | reverse complement strand
TGCAGGCCCCGGTGTGCCACCTGTCCGCCTACGAGGCCGCCGCGTATGCCGCCTGGGCCGGCGCCCGCCTGCCAACCGAATTCGAACTCGAACACGCCGCGGCCAGCGAGCCGGCTGCCGTGCCCCGCCACGACCTCGGCTGGATGCAACCCCGGCAGGCCGGCACCGCGATTGCTAACGAAGCCTGGTGCTGGACCTCGTCGGCTTACGCACCCTACCCCGGCTTCCGGCCCTGGAACGGTCCCGCGGCGGAGTACAACGGCAAGTTCATGATCAACCAACTGGTGCTGCGCGGTGGCAGCTGCGCCACGCCCCCGGGCCACTGGCGCAGCACTTACCGCAACTTCTTCCCGCCGGCTGCGCGCTGGCAGTTCACAGGCCTGCGCCTGGCGAGGGATGCCCGATGATCGAATTTGCCTGGGCCAACCGGCTGGCCAACCCGTTGGCAGCCGCCTTGCTGGAGGGCCTGCGCCACAAGCCGCGCGCGGTGCCGCCGAAGTTCTTCTACGACGCGCGCGGCTCGGCGCTGTTCGACCGCATCTGCGACCTGCCCGAGTACTACCCCACGCGCACCGAAATCGGCCTGCTGCAGCGCCATGCCCGCGAGATGGCCGAATGCATCGGCCCAGCCGCCGACCTGGTGGAGTTCGGCGCCGGGTCGCAGCGCAAGATCCGGCTGCTGCTGGCGGCGCTGCAGCGCCCGGTGCGTTATGTGCCGGTCGATATCTCGGCCGAACACCTGCGCGACCACGCCCGCGCGCTGGCCGCCGATCACCCGGCGCTGACCGTGCAGGCGCTGGTGGCCGACTTCAGCGCCGACATGGTGATGCCGCCGCTGCCGGCGCAGGCGCAGCGCCGCGTCGGCTTCTTCCCGGGTTCGTCGATCGGCAACTTCACGCCGACCGAGGCGCTGCAGTTTCTTCGCCGCAGTGCCGGCTGGTTGCGTGGCGGCGGCTTGCTGATCGGCGTCGACCTGGTCAAGGACCCGGCGCTGCTGCACCGGGCCTACAACGACGCGGTCGGCATCACTGCCGAATTCAACAAGAACCTGCTGGTGCGGGCCAACAGCGAGTTGGGCGCCGATTTCGACGTGGGCGCCTTCCATCACCACGCGTTCTACGACCCGCGTGGGCAGCGCATCGAGATGCACTTGGTCAGCGCGCGGCGCCAGTCGGTCAGCATCTATGGCGAGCGCTTCCTGTTCGACGAAGGGGAGTCGCTGCATACCGAGAACTCGTGCAAGTACACGGTCGATGGGTTTCAGCGCCTGGCGCGCGACGCCGGCTTCGAGCCGCAGGCGGTGTGGTGCGATGACGCGAAGCTGTTCAGCGTGCACTGGCTCGCGGCACCCGCCTGCTGAAGCTGCGCGTCAACCCGCGATGTGCTGAGTGCGGCGGCGCCGCCTGTTGCAGGCGTGCCGCAGGCCGTCGCTCGTTCACACGGCGTTTACCGGCCGTACGCATGCTGCGCGGCGATGATCCCCAAGCCTGCCCAAGCTTTCCGGTCGCCCACGCTGCGGCCCTTGTCGTCCCTTGCCGCGTTCGGGCTGTTGCACGCCGCCGCCGCATTCGCCGCCGATGACGCGGCTGCACTGCCCGCCGCATCGGCTTCAGCGCCACGCGCGGCCTCGGCGCCCGCCGGCGCTGCATCGGCCGCCCGCCGGGCCGCCGACAGCCGGCCGCAGCAGGTCGAGATCGTCGGCAACGCGGCGCCCGACAGCACGGCCGAGCGCCGCCGCTCCACCGCCTCGCGCATCGTGGTCGGCCGCGAGGAGATCGACCGCATGGGCGACGGCACGCTGGGCGAAGTGCTCAAGCGCCTGCCCGGCGTCACGCTCGGCGGCCCGCCCGGGCGCGGCGGCCAGATCCGCATGCGCGGCATGGGCGGTGGCTACACGCAGATC
>NZ_DATILJ010000166.1:0-33789 GCF_035476535.1 Aquabacterium sp. | reverse complement strand
GCCTTCCATCAGGCAGGCGAACACGATGATCGAACGCAGCAGCGTCTGGTCGGTTTCCAGCGTGCCGGTCTTGAAGTGCGGATCCATGATCGCGTCGATGAACGGGATCAGGAACTCGTCCTTGTCGCGGATCGACGCCACCTCGTGGTACGCATTGAAGATCTCGCCGTCGTCCAGGCCCAGCGACTCCACGATGTACTGGTACGCGTGGGTGTGGATCGCTTCTTCGAAGGCCTGGCGCAGCAGGAACTGCCGGCACTCCGGCGCCGTGATGTGGCGGTAGGTGCCCAGCACGATGTTGTTGGCGGCCAGCGAATCGGCGGTGACGAAGAAGCCGAGGTTGCGCTTGATCAGGCGGCGCTCGTCGTCGCTCAGACCGTTGGGATCTTTCCAGGTCGCGATGTCGCGCGACATGTTGACCTCTTGCGGCATCCAGTGGTTCGCGCAGGTGGCGAGGTACTTCTCCCAGGCCCACTTGTACTTGAACGGCACCAGCTGGTTCACATCCGTCTGGCCGTTGATGATGCGCTTCTCGGCCGCGGTGACGCGGCGTGCACTGTTCGCGGCTTGCGCCGGCTGCGCCCGTTGCTGCTCGGTATGCCGTTGCGTTTGCGTGCTAGCAACCGTCGATGCGAAAGCAGTTGTCGGCGCTGCAGCAGCCACCGCTGCGATCGCGGGCTGCAATGACACGACCGGGGTCGTCAGCGGTGACGAAGACTCCATGCGCGCATCGCTCAGGGCTCGCGGCAGAGGGCTCTTTGTCGATGTCGTCGATGGGAGTCGAACGTCGTCTTCCCAGACCAGCATGTGTGTGCTTCCTATGGTTCCGAATTATCGGAGTGTTGTGTTCAAACACCAAGCACTTCTTGACATTTGCGCGCTCACGTTGTTGCCGGTGTGCATCGCTGCGCGCATGTCGAAGCTGTTGGTGTGGGCCTGTCGTGCGGGCTGGCTAAACGCAGGCGATGCACAGCACGCACGCATCGCCTCACGCTCACTGGCAAGCCTCGCAATCAGGGTTGTCGATCGAGCAGAACTTGATGTCGCTGGCCGGTGTGTCATCGACGCTCTCGGCCATCGCCGCGACGTGACCCGGACCGCTCGACACCGCGTTCATCGCGCCCGCCGTGACAGTGGACTTCTCGGCATGCGTAGCGCCCATCGTGCGCAGGTAGTAGGTGGTCTTCAGGCCGCGCAACCAGGCCAGCTTGTAGACCTCGTCGAGCTTCTTGCCCGAGGCGCCGGCCATGTAGATGTTCAGCGACTGCGCTTGATCGATCCACTTCTGACGGCGCGCGCCGGCCTCGATCAACCACTGTGCATCGACCTCGAAGGCCGTCGCGTAGAGCTGCTTCAACTCTTCCGGCACGCGGTCGATGCGGCGCAGCGAACCGTCGAAGTGCTTGAGGTCCATCACCATCACGTCGTCCCACAGGCCCAGCTTCTTCAGGTCGCGCACCAGGTACTCGTTGACGATGGTGAACTCACCCGACAGGTTGGACTTGACCGAGAGGTTGCCGAAGCAGGGCTCGATCGATGCATCGACGCCGATGATGTTGGAAATGGTGGCCGTCGGTGCGATGGCCACGCAGTTGGAGTTGCGCATGCCGTGCTGCGCGACGCGGCCGCGCAGGGCCTCCCAGTCCATCGTCGCCGAACGATCGACTTCGACATAACCGCCGCGCGCCTGCGCCAGCAGGTCCAGCGTGTCCAGCGGCAGGATGCCCTTGTCCCACAGCGAGCCGCGGTAGCTGGAGTAGCGGCCACGCTCCTCGGCCAGTTCAGTCGAAGCCCAGTAGGCGTGGTAGCAGATCGCTTCCATCGAGCGGTCGGCAAACTCCACTGCGGCTTGCGAGGCATACGGAATGCGCAGCTGGTACAGCGCGTCCTGGAAGCCCATCAGGCCCAGGCCGACGGGGCGGTGGCGCAGGTTCGAGTCGCGCGCCTTCTTCACCGCGTAGTAGTTGATGTCGATGACGTTGTCGAGCATGCGCATCGCCGTGCTGACGGTCTTCTTCAGCTTCGCGTGATCGATCTGGCCATTGACCAGGTGCTGCGCCAGGTTCACTGAGCCCAGGTTGCACACCGCGATCTCGGTGTCGCTGGTGTTCAGTGTGATCTCGGTGCACAGGTTCGACGAGTGCACGACGCCGATGTGCTGCTGCGGCGAGCGCACGTTGCAGGCGTCCTTGTAGGTGATCCACGGATGCCCGGTCTCGAACAGCATCGACAGCATCTTGCGCCACAGGTCCTTGGCCGGCATGCGCTTGTAGAGCTTGATCTCGCCGCGGTCGACCTTGGCTTCGTAGGCGGTGTAGGCCTGCTCGAAATCGGCGCCGAACTTGTCGTGCAGGTCCGGGCAGGTCGACGGCGAGAACAGCGTCCAGTCACCACCCTCGACGACGCGCCGCATGAACAGGTCCGGAATCCAGTTCGCGGTGTTCATGTCGTGCGTGCGGCGGCGGTCGTCGCCGGTGTTCTTGCGCAGCTCGAGGAATTCTTCGATGTCCAGGTGCCAGGTCTCCAGGTAGGCGCACACGGCGCCCTTGCGCTTGCCGCCCTGGTTCACCGCCACCGCCGTGTCGTTGACCACCTTCAGGAACGGCACCACGCCCTGGCTCTTGCCGTTGGTCCCCTTGATGTAGGAGCCCAGCGCACGCACGCGCGTCCAGTCGTTGCCCAGGCCACCCGCGAACTTCGACAGCAGCGCGTTTTCCTTCAGCGCTTCGTAGATGCCGTCCAGGTCGTCGGCCACTGTCGTCAAGTAGCAGCTGGAGAGCTGGGAGCGCAGCGAGCCGGAGTTGAACAGCGTCGGCGTGGAGGACATGAAGTCGAAGGTCGACAGCACGTCGTAGAACTCGATCGCGCGGGCTTCACGGTCGATCTCGTTCAGCGCCAAGCCCATCGCCACGCGCATGAAGAAGGCCTGCGGCAGTTCGATGCGCGCTTCTTCGATGTGCAGGAAGTAGCGGTCGTACAGCGTCTGCAGTCCGAGGTAGTCGAACTGCATGTCGCGCTCGGCCTTGATCGCCGCGCCCAGGCGCGCCAGGTCGAACTGCTGCAGCCTGCTGTCCAGCAACTCGGCCGCGACACCCTTCTTGATGAACTGCGGGAAGTACTCGGCGTAGCGTTGCTGCATCTCGCCCTGCGTGACTTCTTCGCCGAGGATCTCCTTGCGGATGGTGTGCAGCAGCAGCCGCGCGGTGGCGCGGGTGTAGGCCGGGTTCTTCTCGATCAGCGTGCGCGCCGAGAGGATGGCGGCCTTGTGCACTTCATCGATCGGCACGCCGTCGTACAGGTTGCGCCGGGTCTCTGCGAGGATGGGGGCGGCGGTGACGTCGTCGCCCAGGTTCGCACAGGTTGATTCGATCAGCGCCTGCAGGCGGTCGATGTCCAGCGGCACGCGCTGGCCGCGGTCGGTGACATGCAGCAGCGGTTCTTGCGGGCGGACTTGTTGCACCTGGCGCGCGCGCTCCTGCGTACGGCGTTCGCGGTACAGCACATAGGCCCGCGCCACTTCATGGTGGCTGCCGCGCATCAGGCCGAGCTCGACCTGGTCCTGCACGTCCTCGATGTGGAAGGTGCCGCCGCCCGGGCGCGAGCGCAGCAGCGCACGCACCACCGATTCGGTCAGCGCGTCCACGGTCTCGCGCACGCTGGCCGAGGCCGCGCCCTGCGTGCCGTGCACGGCCAGGAAAGCCTTCATCAAGGCCACGGCAATCTTGTTCGGCTCGAAGGCCACCACCGAGCCGTTGCGCCGGATGATCTGGTAGCCGGCGTAGGCCGTGGCGCCAGCCGGGGCGGCCGAGCCCGCCGCAAACGGCGGCGGCGCGACCGTGGCAGATGGGCTGCCGGCGATGGATGAATGCATGTGTTCCCCTCTTTTCAAGCGATCGACCGGGCCGCGCATGGGCGAAGCCGCCTGGCCCCCGATGGATCGAGCAATGTGGATAAGTCTGTGAAGATGCCGTGG
The DNA here is from genome assembly GCF_035476535.1 of Aquabacterium sp. Lineage (GTDB taxonomy): Bacteria > Pseudomonadota > Gammaproteobacteria > Burkholderiales > Burkholderiaceae_C > Pseudaquabacterium. The sequence continues at coordinate 29,816 of NZ_DATILJ010000166.1, read as the reverse complement.
AGCACCGGTGGATCCGGGACACTAGATATAGGGCACGGCGCAACTCTAGGCACTACCCGTAGCGTACACCATGCGGTGTAACCCGATCATCGCCGCGTTGCGCTCAAGCGACGGGAGATCCTGTATCGGGTGGAAAACACTGTCGCGGCCAGCGCAGCCGGCGGCGCAGCCCGGCCCAGTCGAAGCCCGGCCCGGGGTCGTGCTTGCGGCCCGGCGCCACATGCTCATGGCCCACGACCTGCGTGATCGGATGCTGTCGCCGCAGCGCGCGCAACAGCGTCACCAGCACGCTGTACTGCGCCGGCTCGAACAGCCCGCCTTCGAGCCCTTCGAGCTCGATGCCGATCGAAAAGTCATTGCAGTTGTCACGCCCGCCCCACTGCGAGCGTCCGGCATGCCAGGCACGGCGCTCGGTGCTGACGTACTGCACCAGTTCGCCATCGCGGCGGATGACGAAATGCGCTGAAACCTCCAGGCCACGCAACTCGGCGAACGAAGGATGGGCCGCGGGATCGAGTCGGTTGGTGAACAACTGCTCGATGGCCACGCCGCCGAACTCGCCGGGCGGCAGGCTGATCGAATGCAGCACCACCAGGTCGATGGCCAGGCCCTGCGGCCGCAGCCCCTGGTTCGGCGATTCGCAGCGCCGTGCGTGATGCCACCAGCCCGCTTGCCAGGCCGCGCTAGTCGCCCCCATGGTCGGCAACGTTGATGCCCAGCCGGGCCATGCGGTAGCGCATCTGCCGCAGCGACAAGCCCATGCTGGCCCCGGCCGCGGTGCGGTTGAAGCGATGACGCTCCAGCACGCGCACGAGGATGTCGCGCTCGACCTGATCGAGGTAGGCCACCAGGTCGGTCGGCAAAGGCGCAGCACTGACCGGGATCGGCGTCAAGGGCGCTTCGGCGACGACTCCGGCGGCGGGTTCCAGCGCGGCCCATTCGCTCTCCGAACTCAGATCATCGGCCAGGCCCAGGTCTTCGCTCTCGATCACGTCGCCGCTGCTGGACATCGTGACCGCGCGGTGCAGCAGGTTCTCCAGCTCACGCACATTGCCGGGAAAGCCATAGCCCGCCAGATGCCTCAAGGCATCGGCCGACAGATGCGGCGGCGTCGCCACGCCGGCATCGCGCGAGATGCGCGCCAGCACGGCGTCGCAGATCGCCGGCAGGTCATCGATGCGCTCGCGCAGCGGCGGCATGCGCAGCTGGATCACGTTGAGCCGGTAATACAGATCCTGCCGGAAGCGGCCTTCATGCACCTCGGTCGCCAGGTCCTTGTGCGTGGCACTGACGATGCGCACATTCACCGGCATTTCGCTGACCGCGCCGATCTGTCGCACCGAGCGCTCCTGGATCGCGCGCAGCAGCTTGCTCTGCATCGTCAGCGGCAGGTCGCCGAGTTCATCGAGGAACAGCGTGCCGCCGTTCGCGGCCTGGAAAAAACCTTCACGGTCTTCGTTCGCGCCGGTGAACGCGCCCTTGCGGTAGCCGAAGAATTCGGCCTCGAGCAACTGCTCGGGAATCGCACCGCAGTTCACCGCGATGAAGGCCTGCGTGGCTCGCCCGCTGACACCATGGATCGCGCGCGCCACCAACTCCTTGCCGGTGCCCGATTCACCCTGCACCATCACCGGCGCCATGCCGCGCGCGACACGTTCGATCATCGAGCGCACCTGCTGCATCGCTGTCGATGAGCCGACCAGGCGCTTCAAGGCCGCATGCATCTCGGCCACCGGTGCCGCGCGCGCCGCAGCAGCCGGTGCCAGCGGCGCGCCGGGCGGGACCGGCGGGGCCACCGACCCCGCCGCGACGGCGGCCGATGGCAGGTTGCCGGGCCGCACCGTCGGGGCACCCGGCGCACGGCCCAAGGCCGAAGCCACCACACCCCGGAACTGGCGCAGGTCCACCGGCTTGGTCAGGTAGTCGAAGGCGCCGGCCTTCAGCGCCTCCACGGCATTCTCGGCCGAGCCATAGGCGGTGATGACGATGGTCTTCTCGGGCCGCCCGCTGGCTTCGATGCGGCGCAGCAGGTCGAGCCCGCTGCCGTCGGGCAGGCGCATGTCGCTGATCACCGCGCTGTAGCTGCGCTCGCTCATGCGCTGCCAGGCCTCTTCGACCGAGCCGGCCGTCTCCACGTCGTAGCCCTCGCGCAGCAGCGTCAACTCGTACAAGGTGCGCAGGTCGGGTTCGTCATCGACGACCAACAAGCTGGGCGACACAGTCTGGGCGGCTTGGGTCATGGTCGGTGGGCTCGTTGGTTCAGGCGGCAGGTGCGCCGCGCATCAGCACTCGGAACACGTTGCAATGACGTTCACCGGGCGCACCGGGCCGGTATTCGATGCTGGCTCGATGTCGTTCGCACAGCTCGCGGCAAATATACAGGCCCAGGCCAGTGCCGCGGCTGCGTGTCGAGAAGAAGGGTTCGAAGAGATGGCGCTCGACCTCGGGCGCGATCGCCGGGCCGTCGCTGGCCACCGTCAACAAGGCGCCGCTGCCCTGGGCGGCCGGTGCCAGCTGCAGCCGCACCGCGCCCGGTGTTTCGCTGGCGTGGCGGCGCGCGTTGTCGAGCAGGTTCACCAGCACGCGGCGCAGGTGCTCGGTATCGAACAGCACGGGGATCGGCGCTGGCGACAGATCCAACTCGATGCGCTGCTGCGCCACTTCCGGCGATAGGCCGGTGGTCACCCGCCACTCGTTGCAGATGCGGGCCACTTCGGTGCTGGCATCGATCACCTGCTGCTGCAGCGGCCCGCCGGGGGCCACTGCCATCACATCGTCGACGATGCGTTTGAGCCGTTCGACGTTGTCTTCGACAATGCGCGCCAGGCGCCGCTGCGTGCTCGGCAGCGCGTCTTCCAGCATCAAGGCGTTGGCCTGCGCGATGGCCGCCAGCGGGTTGCGGATCTCGTGCGCAATGCCGGCCGACACGCGCCCCATCGCCGCGAGCTTTTCCTGCCGCACGCGCGCCTGCACGCTGCGCACGTCTTCTAGGAACAGCACGCAAATTTCTTCCGGCGGCTTGGCCTCGTCGCCCAGGCCGCCGCGTCGCGTGAAGCGGGCACGCACCTGCACCGTGCGCGCCGGACCGCCGGCTTGCGGCAGCACCAGCTCCCGCTGCTGCTCGGGCCAATGGCCCAAGCCATAGGCCTGCTCCACCGCGGCCAGCAAGCCCTGCCAGGCCGGCTCGTCCTGCAAGGCGAATGTCGCCGTGCCGTCGGCTGCCGCCAAGCCCAGCATGCTGCGCGCAGCGGGGTTCGCAGCGCGCACGCGGCAGCGCCGGTCGATCACCAACACGCCGTCGGCCATCTCGTCGAGCACCAGCCGGTTCAAGCGTGCCTGCTGGCGCGCCAGCTCCAGGCTGCCGCGCGCGGCGCGCTCCTCACGGGCCAGGCGCTGCGCCAGTTCGGCCGACAGCAGGCTGATGACGAAGGCCCCGATGCCGGCCAGGCCGGCCTGCGTCAGCAGCGCCACCGAGAAGCTGCCGAGTTGCGCCGAGCGCCACACGCCTGCCAACAGCACCAAGGCAACGAAGGCTGCCGTCGCCAACGCGGCCAGACGCTTGGTCATCACGCCCGCCATCAGCACCGGCAGCACCAGCAAGGCGGCGTAGTTCAGCTGCGCCGCCGGGTCCAGCAGATGCAGCAGCGAAAACGCCAGCAGATCGACGCCGATGGTCCACACCCATTGCCGCCGCGCCAGCCGCGCCGGCGCTGCCGAAGACGAACGACCGCGCTCGGGCAGCAGCCACAGCGAGATCGCCTGACTGGCATAGGCCAGACAAGCGACCAGCATCACCAGCGACAGGCGTGCGCCCATCAAGGTCATGACCCAGGGCGTCAACACCAGCGCGGCGCCGAGCACCGCCCGCGCCAGCACATAGGCCCGGAACACACGCCTGAGCGCGGTGCCTTCGCCGGAGACGATGCGCCGTGCTTCGCGAGCCAGAAAGCGGCTCTCCGAAGCCCCGTCGGCTTCGGCATCGTTGAGCCAGGACTCGGCGTCGCGGTCCGGCTGCAAGGTCGTGTTGCCGGCCTCGGCCAACGCGCCGAACCAGGAGTCTTCAGCCGGCTCGCGCCGCGCCTTGCGCCGGTCGCCACTGCGCCTGTCGTTGCGGCGGCGGTCCGCCTGCCGCCGCTCCGGTGGCGCAACACTCATCGCCGCGGACCGAGCAGGCGATGGCTGTCGCTGCAGAAGACATGCCGGCCCTCCAGCACCGCATCAGCCGCCGGCAGATGCAGCCCGCAATGAGCACACTCGACCATCTCTTGGGGCAGCCTGGTCTTCGGCGATGCGGGTGGCTTCAACCCGGTGCCTCGCACACGCTTGAGCAAGACCCACAAGCCAATGCCCACCACCAACAACACCAACAGGTATTTCATGAATCGCACCTTGGGCGCTCCGGGGCTCAGCTGACGCTGCGCCCGAGCACCACTTCAAACACGAAGCGTGAGCCGACATAGGCCAGCAGCAACAACGCGGTACCGACATAAAGCCAGCGCGTCGCGCGCCGGCCGCGCCAGCCACGCAGCAAGCGCCCGCCCAGCAGCGCTGCAAACACGCCCCAGCCGAGCAAGGAAAACACCGTCTTGTGGTCCAGCCGCCAGCGAGCGGCGGTGACGAAGCCCAGCGCCAGCGCCAGCGTCAGCACCACGAAACCGGCCTCGACAAAGCGGAAGGTCAGGCGCTCCAGCCGCAGCAGCGGCATGCCCAGCGGCCCCGCTGCCGGCGCCGCGCGCAAGCGCATCTGGCGCTCCGCGGCATCGAGCATCGTGGCATGCAGCACCGCGGCGCCGAACAGGCCGTAGGACGCCACGCCCAGCACCCAGTGCAGCGGCGCCCAGGGCGAGGCCATGGGCCGCACCTCGCCGGGAAAGGCCCAGGCCAGCAGCACCACCGCGGCTCCGGCGATGGCCAGCACGCGGCGCACGGCCGGCAGCGGCACGAAGCGGCTTTCGATCGCGTGTACCGCAACCATCAGCCACACCGCCAGCGACAGCACCGGCCCGAAGCCCAGCCGCGCACCGGGCTCGGCGCGGCCCCAGCCGCCGATGTCCAGCACCAGCAAGGCGGCGTGCAACAGGCCGCCGGCCAGCAACGCCGGCGCCGGCCAGCGGACCCGCTCATCCACCGAGGCAGCAGCCACGGCGTAGGCCAGCACCGCCACCAGCGCCAGCACCAGCGGCGCCGTGCCCAGCGTGCTGAAACCGCTCATGAACACCCGGACGATAAAATCATCGGCTCAGTGTACTTTCGCGGCCGCCGGGGCTGACCAGCTCCGCCACGTCCGTCATGACGATGGCCTCCACCCTTTCAGACCGCCTGTCACGCCTCGTCAAGACGATGCGCGGCCAGGCCCGCATCACCGAAGCCAACGTGCAGGACATGTTGCGCGAGGTGCGCATGGCGCTGCTCGAGGCCGACGTGGCGCTGCCGGTGGTGCGCGACTTCATCGCCCGCGTGAAGGAGAAGGCGCTGGGCCAGGAAGTCGTCGGTTCGCTGAACCCCGGGCAGATGCTGGTCAGCGTCGTGCACAAGGAACTGGCCGCGACGATGGGCGAAGGCGTCGCCGACCTGAACCTCGCGACGCAGCCGCCGGCGGTCATCCTGATGGCCGGCCTGCAAGGCGCCGGCAAGACCACCACCACCGCGAAACTCGCCAAGCACCTGATCGAGCGCCGCAAGAAGAAAGTGCTGACGGTGTCGGCCGACGTCTACCGCCCGGCGGCCATCGAGCAGCTGAAGACGGTCACGCGCCAAGCCGGCGCCGAATGGTTCCCGTCCACCGGCGAGCAAAAACCGCACGACATCGCACTGGCCGCACTGGACCACGCCAAGCGCCACTACTTCGATGTGCTGCTGGTCGACACCGCCGGCCGCCTGGCCATCGACGAAGCGCTGATGGCCGAAATCCGCGACCTGCATGCCACGCTCAAGCCGGTGGAGACACTCTTCGTCGTCGATGCCATGCAAGGCCAGGACGCGGTGAACACCGCCAAGGCCTTCAAGGAAGCGCTGCCGCTCACCGGCATCGTGCTGACCAAGCTCGATGGTGATTCACGCGGCGGCGCGGCGCTGTCGGTGCGACAGGTCACCGGCGCGCCGATCAAGTTTGCCGGTGTCTCCGAGAAGATCGACGGGCTCGAAGTCTTCGACGCCGATCGCCACGCCGGCCGCGTGCTCGGCATGGGCGACATCGTCGCGCTGGTCGAGGAAGTGCAGAAGAACGTTGACTTCGATGCCGCGCAGAAGCTGGCCGACAAGGTCAAGTCCGGGGACGGCTTCGACCTCAACGACTTCCTGATGCAGATCTCGCAGATGAAGAAGATGGGCGGCCTGTCCGGCCTGATGGACAAGCTGCCGAGCGCGATGACCGCCAAGGCCGGCAACGTCGACATGGACAAGGCCGAACGCGACGTGCGCCGCATGGAAGGCATCATCCATTCGATGACGCCGCTGGAACGCCGAAAACCCGAACTGATCAAAGCCAGCCGCAAGCGCCGCATCGCCACCGGCGCTGGCGTTCACGTGCAGGAAGTCAACCGCATGCTGAACCAGTTCGAACAGATGCAGGGCATGATGAAGAAGATGAAGGGCGGCGGCCTGATGAAGATGATGAAGCGCATGGGCGGCATGAAGGGGCTGATGCGCTAGTCCTGCGCCCGCAAGTTCGGACGGGCCATCTGGACGCATCTTGATACATCTGTCGCAGCCGTCTCACGACGCCGGGCGACATTTGCCCTTCAGTCCAGCGGACTCAGTGCCGAACATCCGGACATGATGCCCGTCGACGCTACCGCCGTCCTGGCACTGGCCACTGCGCTGGTGCTGATCCTCTCGCTGTTCGCCGCCCGCCGCCGCAGACCGCCGCCGGCGCGCGGGGGGGCCCGACGCGACAACCCGGACACCGTGCAGGCCTTCACGCCGGTGCCGGTGCGGGTGCTGACGGTCGCCGAACGCCAGGCCCACACGCTGCTGCGCCAGGCCATGCCCGGCTACCTGGTGCTGGGGCAGGTGCCCTTGAGCCGCTTCATGAGCGTGCCGCACCGCCACGCCGAATGGCTGCAGCGCATCAGCGGCCTCAGTGCCGATCTGCTGCTGTGCGACAGCGGCTCACGCGTGCTGGCCGTGATTGACGTGCGCCCCACGCGGCTGAGCGACAACAGCCGCCGCCGCCACGAACGCATGACTTCGCTGCTGCGCAAGGCCGGCATCAAGGTGCTGTCGTGGCAGGAAGAGGCACTGCCGGATGTGGCCATGGTGCGCAACCAGTTGCTGCCGATGCTGGCCGCCCCTTCCGCGGCCCGCGAGGCGACGGCGAATTCACGGCCGATGCCGATGATCCCGGTGGCCGAGATCCTGGCCGAAGGCGACTCCGACCACGAGGACACCAGCATGGAGCCGGTGCCCTCGGCGATGTTCGACGACTTCGAGCCGGTGCCAGTGCAAGCGCGATAGCGCTTCGCAACAACCTCAATCCAGCAAGGCCTGCGCGAACTCACGCGCCTTGAATGTTTCCAGATCCTCCAGCTTTTCGCCGACGCCGATGAAGTAGACCGGGATCGGCCGCTCGCGTGCAATCGCCGCGAGCACGCCGCCCTTGGCCGTGCCGTCGAGCTTGGTGACGATCAAGCCCGTGAGTTGCAGCGCATCGTCGAAGGCCCTGACCTGCGCCAGCGCATTCTGGCCGGTGTTGCCGTCGACCACCAGCAGCACTTCATGCGGCGCACTGGCATCGGCCTTGGCGATGACGCGGCGGATCTTCTTCAGCTCCTCCATCAGGTGCACCTGCGTCGGCAAGCGGCCGGCGGTGTCCGCGATCACCACGTCGCGGCCGCGGGCCTTGCCGGCAGTCACCGCATCGAAGGTCACTGCCGCCGGATCTGCGCCTTCCTGGCTGACGATCTCGACCCGGTTGCGGTCGGCCCACACCGCCAGCTGTTCACGCGCTGCGGCGCGGAAGGTGTCGGCGGCGGCCAGCAACACGCTCTGCTCGGCATCGGCCAGGTGCCGCGTCAGCTTGCCGATGCTGGTGGTCTTGCCCGCGCCGTTGACGCCGACGACCATGATCACCGTCGGCTCATGCTGGCCGACGACCAAGGCCTTCTCCAGCGGCTTGAGCAGGTCGGTCACCGCATCGGCCAGCAGCGCCTTGACGCGCTGCGGGTGGGTGGCCTTGTCGTCCTTCACCCGCCGCTTCAAGTCCTGCAGCAGGAACTCGGTGGCCTTGACCCCCGTGTCGGCCATCAGCAGCGCGGCCTCCAACTCCTCGTACAGCGCATCGTCGATGCGCGTGCCGATGAACACCTGCGTGATGCTCGATCCGGTCTTGCGCAGGCCGCCGCGCAGGCGGTCGATCCAGCCCGTGCGGGCAGGTGCCCACTCGTCGAACCATGCCACGGGCTCCAGCGCTGCGGCCGACTCGTCGCTTACCGGCGCTGAAGCCGGCACCGCCACTGGCGCCCGCGCCGGCAACGGTGCAGCTGCCAGCGGCGGCACAGGCACCTCGGCAGCAGGTGCGACCACCTCCTGCATCGTGTACACCGGCTCCGGAAGGGGCGCCTTTTTCTTGAAGAAGCTGAACATGGAGATCCGTGGGTTGCCGCCGCGTTGAGTCAGGCTCATCGCGGCGGGCTCAAAAGTAGCCGCTATACTCGCGGGCTCGAGGCGCTTTAGCTCAGTCGGTTAGAGCGACGGAATCATAATCCGCAGGTCCGGGGTTCGAATCCCTGAAGCGCCACCAGACCCCGGCCCGAGACTTCCCAGTCTCGGGCTTTTTTCTTGCCACAGCCCCTGGATGAACACCATGTACCGCTGTGTTGTCGGCGCCGCCCTGCTCGGCGCAAGCTTCGTTGCCGTCCATGCCCAGGCGGTGCGGCCCTTCCCGTCGAACGCGCTGCGTGGCCAGTTGGTGGTGACGCAACCGCCCGAGGTGCTGCTGAACAACCAGCCGGCGCGCCTGTCGCCCGGTTCGCGCATCCGCGGCGACAACAACATGCTGGTCTTGTCCGGCGCGGCCATCGGCCAGAAGCTGCTGGTGAACTACACGCTGGACTCCAGTGGCCAGGTGCACGACGTCTGGATCCTGCGCAGCGACGAAGCCGCACGCCAGCCCTGGCCGACCACACGCGACGAAGCGCAGCGCTGGTCCTTCGATGCCGCGTCGCAGACCTGGACCAAGCGCTGAATCCGCGGGGCACACCATGACGAAGAAGGTCTACATCCGCAGCTTCGGCTGCCAGATGAACGAGTACGACGCCGACAAGATGGCCGATGTGATGCGCGTGGCCGAAGGCTACGAGCCCACCAGCGACCCCGAAGCGGCCGACCTGATCCTGTTCAACACCTGCTCGGTGCGCGAGAAGGCACAGGAGAAAGTGTTCTCCGACCTCGGCCGCGTCAAGCACCTGAAGGCCAAGGGCGTGCTGATCGGCGTCGGCGGCTGCGTTGCCAGCCAGGAAGGCGCGGCCATCATCGACCGCGCACCGTATGTCGACGTGGTGTTCGGCCCGCAGACCCTGCATCGACTGCCGCAACTGCTGGACGCACGCCGCGCCCAGGGCCGGCCGCAGGTCGACATCAGCTTCCCTGAGATCGAGAAGTTCGACCACCTGCCGCCGGCCAAGGTCGACGGCGCATCGGCCTTCGTGTCGATCATGGAAGGCTGCTCGAAGTACTGCTCCTACTGCGTGGTGCCCTACACCCGCGGCGAAGAAGTGAGCCGCCCCTTCGACGACGTGCTGGCCGAAGTGGCCGGACTGGCCGCGCAGGGCGTCAAGGAAGTCACGCTGCTGGGCCAGAACGTCAACGCCTACCGCGGCACCATGGGCAACACCGGCGAGATCGCCGACTTCGCGCTGCTGCTCGACGACGTGCACGAGATCCCCGGCATCGAGCGCATCCGCTACACCACCAGCCACCCGAACGAGTTCACGCAGCGGCTGGTCGATGCCTACGCCCGCCTGCCCAAGCTGGTGAATCACTTGCACCTGCCGGTGCAGCATGGCTCCGACCGCATCCTGATGGCGATGAAGCGTGGCTACACCACGCTGCAATACAAGAGCACGATCCGCAAGCTGCGTGCACTGCGCCCTGACATCAGCCTGTCCACCGACTTCATCGTCGGCTTCCCCGGCGAGACCGACGAAGACCACCAGAAGACCTTGCAGTTGATCCGCGATGTCGGCTACGACGCCTGCTTCAGCTTCATCTTCAGCCCGCGCCCTGGCACGCCGGCGGCGAACCTGCACGACGACACGCCACACCGCGTGAAGCTGGCACGCCTGCAGGAACTGCAGGCCCTGCTCGAAGAGAACGTGCAGCGCATCAGCGCATCGCGGGTCGGCACGGTGCAGCGCATCCTCGTCGAAGGGCCCAGCCGCAAGAGCGCCGCCGAGTTGATGGGCCGCACCGAGTGCAACCGCATCGTCAATTTCGACGGCGGGCCGCAGTCCGCGCGCCTGATCGGTCAGATGATCGACGTGACCATCACGCAGGCGCTGCCGCATTCGCTGCGCGCCGAAGTGCTGGTGCACGACGCCGCGCTGGCTTGAATGTCCACCGCTTGGGGCAGCCCGGCGCTGGCGTGAGCCGCGCGCCTTCGGTCAGCGGCCGCCGGAACGGAAACCGGCCCACCACAAGGCCGCGGCACAGGCCGGCACCATCGCGGCGTAGGTGCCCATGCGGCCATCGCGGCCGGTGATCACCAGGCCGGCGATCAGCACCACCGCGCAGGCGGCACTGCTCCACAGCGCCAGCCGGCGCCAGCGCACGGCCTTCAGTTCACGGTGCCACAGCAGCTTGGCAGCAGCGGCCGCGATCATGCCCATGCCGATCGCCGGAGCGAGCAGGTTCAGCAGATGCCAGAAAGCGTCGATCACACCCATGAGCGCAACGAGGCACTGGCGCCCCGGGGCTTGATCCAGCGCAAGCGGCCCGAGCGGCCAGTGCAGCCGAAAAAAGTGCGGAATTCTATAATCGCGCCATGACCGTGTTCACCCTCGGCCTGAACCACACGACCGCGCCGGTGGACCTGCGAGGGCGCTTTGCGTTCGCGCCCGAACAACTCTCGCCGGCCCTGCAGGGCTTTCGCGAGCGCCTGCGCCGCGCGCTGCCCGAAGCCGCACTGCTGTCCACCTGCAACCGCACCGAGCTGTATGTTGCGGCGGCGCAGCCGGGCCAGGTGCGTGAACTGGTGCATCCGGCGATCGACTGGCTGGCCGCGCAGGGCGGCGTCAGTGGCGATCAACTGCGCTCGCACACCTATGTGCTGGAGCAGCGCGAAGCGGCGCGTCACGCCTTCCGCGTGGCCTCGGGGCTGGACTCGATGGTGCTGGGCGAGCCGCAGATCCTGGGCCAGATGAAGCAGGCCGTGCGCGAAGCCGATGCCGCCGGCACGCTGGGCACCACGCTACATCAGTTGTTCCAGCGCTCGTTCTCGGTCGCCAAGGACGTGCGCAGCTCCACCGAGATCGGCGCGCACTCGATCAGCATGGCCGCCGCGGCGGTGCGCCTGGCCTCGCAACTCTTTGAGGACCTCAAGCAGATCCAGGTGCTGTTCGTTGGCGCGGGCGAGATGATCGAACTGGTCGCCACGCATTTTTCGGCGCGCGCACCGAGGATGATGGCCATCGCCAACCGCACGCTGGAGCGCGGCGAGAAACTCGCCGGCCGCTTCGGCGCGCAGGCCCTTCGTCTGGCTGATCTGCCGCAGCGCCTGCATGAGTTCGATGCGGTGATCTCCTGCACTGCCAGCACCTTGCCGATCATCGGGCTCGGTGCGGTGAAGAGCGCGCTGAAGGCGCGGCGCCGCCGGCCGATGTTCATGGTTGACCTGGCGGTGCCGCGCGACATCGAGCCCGAAGTCGCGTCGCTGTCGGATGTCTACCTCTACACCGTCGACGATCTGTCGCAGCTGGTGCAGGCCGCCGGCGAAAAGCGCCAGGCCGCGGTGGCCCAGGCCGAAGCCATCATCGATGCCGGCGTGCAGAGCTTCAGCCACTGGTTGGATCAACGCGCCAGCGTGCCGCTGATCCAGGCCTTGAACGCCCAGGCGGATCAATGGCGCGGGGCAGAGATCGCCCGCGCGCGCAAGCTGCTGGCCAAGGGCGCGGATGTCGAGGCGGTGCTCGATGCGCTGTCGCGCGGGCTGACGCAGAAGCTGCTGCACGGCGCGCTGGCCGAACTGCATGGCAGCGGCGATGGTGAGCAGCGTGCGCAAACCGCCGAGACCATCTCGCGGTTGTTCCTGCGCCAGGCATCGCGCAACCCGACGGACGAGCGCCGTTAGCTGTGCCGCCGCCACCCGCGCGCGGCGCCTCGCCGTGCGTGCCGGTCCGGCCACAGCCTGAACATGCCCCAGATGAAAGACACCCTGCGCCACCAACTGCAACGCTTGGCCATGCGCCTGACGGAGCTCGACGCCCACTTGGCCGACCCGGCGCTGGCCGCTGACATTCAGCGTTACCGCAGCGTCGCGCGCGAGCAGGCCGAAGCTGCCGCGATCGTGCAGCGCTTCCAGGCGCACGAGCAGCGCGAAGCCGATCTCGCCGGGGCGCGCGAGATGCTGGCCGATCCGGAGATGGCCGAGATGGCGCAGGAAGAAGTCACCAGCGCGCAGGCCGACATCGAACGCCTGCATGCCGAGTTGCAGGAAGCGCTGCTGCCGCGCGACCCCGACGACGTGCGGCCGGCCTACATCGAAGTGCGCGCCGGCACCGGCGGCGAGGAGTCCGCGCTGTTCGCCGCCGACCTGGCGCGCATGTATTTGCGCTTCTGCGAGCGCCAAGGCTGGCGCACCGAGGTGATGAGCGAAAGCGCGTCGGACCTGGGCGGCTACAAGGAACTGGTCGTGCGCGTCGAAGGCGACAGCGTCTATGGTCAGCTGAAGTTCGAATCCGGCGGCCACCGTGTGCAGCGTGTGCCCGAGACCGAATCGCAAGGCCGCATCCACACCAGTGCCTGCACGGTGGCGGTGATGCCCGAACCCGATGAACAGGCCGAGGTCACGATCAACCCCAGCGAGCTGCGCATCGACACCTTCCGCGCCAGCGGCGCCGGCGGCCAGCACGTCAACAAGACCGATTCGGCGATCCGCATCACCCACCTGCCCACCGGCATCGTCGCCGAATGCCAGGACGACCGCTCGCAGCACCGCAACAAGGCCAAGGCCATGGCCGTGCTGCTGGCCCGGCTGCGCGACAAGGAACGCGCCGAGCGTGATGCCAAGGAAGCCGCCACGCGCAAGAGCCTGGTCGGCAGCGGCGACCGCTCCGACCGCATCCGCACCTACAACTTCCCGCAGGGCCGGCTGACCGATCACCGCATCAACCTGACGCTGTACAAGCTGGGCGCGATCATGGACGGCGACTTGGGCGACGTGATCGCCGCGCTGAAGGCCGCGCAGGCCCAGGCCCAGCTGGCGGCGCTGGAGGGCGCGGTGTGAGCTTGACCGTGGCCGACGCGCTGGCCTTGGCCCGCGCGCTGGGCCTGGACCGGCTCGATGCCCAGGTGCTGCTGGGCCACCACCTGCAGCAGCCGCGCAGCTGGCTGGTAGCGCACGACGACGCGCCCGTGCCGGCCGACATGGCCGAAGCGTTCGAGGCGGATTGCCTGCGCTGTGCCGACGAGGTGCCGCTGGCCTACCTGACCGGCGAACAGGCTTTCCATGGCCTGCTGCTGAAGGTGACACCGCAGGTGCTGGTGCCGCGGCCCGATACCGAGGCCCTGGTCGACTGGGCGCTGAGCTGCCTGGCCACGGCAAACCTGCCAGCTCCGGAGGTGCTTGATCTCGGCACCGGCAGCGGCGCCATCGCGCTGGCCGTGGCCGATCGATGGCCGACAGCGCGCGTGACCGCCACCGACCTGAGCCCCGAAGCACTGGCCGTCGCGCAAAGCAATGCCGCCCGCCTGGGACTGAGGCTCGAAACCACCGCCGGTGACTGGTGGTCGGCCGTGCCGAACCGTCGCTATGACCTGGCAATGTCGAACCCGCCCTACATCGCCGGCAGCGACCCGCATCTGCCGGCCCTGCGCCACGAACCAACACTTGCGCTGACGCCCGGCGGCGATGGACTGGATGCCATCCGACAGATCGTGGCCGGCGCGCCACAGGCCTTGCGGCCCGGCGCCTGGCTGCTGATCGAGCATGGCTGGGACCAGGCGGCAGCGGTCCGTGCACTGCTGTGCGTTGCGGGACTCACCGAGGTGCAGACACGAACCGACCTCGCCCAACGCCCGCGCTGCAGCGGTGGCCGCTGGCCCACCCTCATCGGTTGACGCATACCCCGGAATTGGTGTGCTTTCTCACGTCAGTTGGTGAACACGGCAGCGAGCAGTCGGCGTACAGTGATTCAAACAGCCGAGGAGACGACCATGCGTTTGACCCTTGTCCTGGCTTTGACGGCCTTCACCGCGCCGGCGCTGGCAGGTGGTGATGGGCTGGTGGCGTCTCCCGATGCGCTGGGCCCACGCTGGCAGGCACGCATAGAAGTCGACACGCTGCCGAACTTCGGCCTGTGGGCCGGCGTGCCGCTCGGCCCGACCAGCATCGTGCAGATGACCCGGCTGCTCGGCGACTACCAACTCGATGCACTGCGCTTCGGCCAGACTGGCGGCCTGCGCCTGACCGGTGGCCTGCTGCTGAATTCACGCTTGCCGATGGCGGGGGCCGAGGCTCGCGGTGCCTGGCCGTACTTCGGCATTGGCTATGCCGGCAGCGGACTGCGCGGCGATTGGGGCTTCAGCGCCGATGTCGGCCTGGCCGCGCAGAACCCCGGGGCGGTCAGCCGGCTCGGCGGCGTATTCAATGGTCGGCTGGACCTGAACGATGCGCTGCGCGAATTGCGGCTGCAGCCGATGATCCGGCTGGGCGTGACCTACAGCTTCTGAATCCCGGCACCGTGCCCGGCCATCGCCACGCTTGGCGGCTGCCGGGCGCGCTTTGCCGTATAAACAAGCTTTGATCTACAGGCGATACCCACCATGAGCGACGTACAACAGCGCATCGACGACATCGTGAAGAGCGGCCGCGTGGTGCTGTTCATGAAAGGCACCAGCCAGTTCCCCCAATGCGGCTTTTCCGGCCGCGCGATCCAGGTGCTGAAGGCCTGCGGCGTGGGCGAGCTGACGACGGTGAATGTGCTCGAAGACGACGCCATTCGCCAGGGCATCAAGGACTACGCTAACTGGCCGACGATTCCGCAGCTGTACATCAACGGCGAATTCGTCGGCGGCTCGGACATCATGATGGAGATGTACCAGTCGGGCGAACTGCAGCAGATGCTCGCCACCCAGTGATGCAGCGTCTGGTCGTCGGCATCACCGGCGCCACCGGCGCGGTGTATGGCGTGCGGCTGCTGCAGCGGGCGCGGGTGTTGGGGCTCGAAACGCACCTGGTCGTCTCCGCGGCGGGTGTGCTGAACGCGCACCATGAACTCGGATTGGACCGCAATGCACTGGACGCACTGGCCGACAAAGCCTATGCGCCTGGCGACATCGGCGCCTGCGTCGCCAGCGGCAGCTTTTCAACCGCCGCGATGGCCGTTGCACCCTGCTCGATGAAAACACTTGCCGCCATCGCACACGGCCTCTCCGACAACCTGCTGACGCGCGCCGCCGATGTCACGCTGAAGGAGCGCCGGCCGCTGCTGTTGATGGTGCGCGAGACGCCATTCAATCTGGCCCACCTGCGCAACATGAGCGCGGTGACCGAGATGGGCGGCATCATCTTTCCGCCGCTGCCGGCCTTCTACCACCGGCCGACATCGATCGATGAGCTGGTCGATGACACGGTTGAACGGGCACTGGCGCTGCTCGGTGCGCAGCAGGCGAACCCCAAGGCCTGGGCCGGTTTGCGCTGAGTTCAGGCTGACCACAGCCGCCGCGCGGCGAGCACGGCGTTCGGGTATTCATCGCGGCCGCGGCTGCCGTTGTAGCGGCCCAGCGCCAGCGACAGGTTGCCGCGCTCGAGCTCCAGGTAGTGCCGCAGGATCACGCAGCCGAAGCGCAGGTTCGTCTGCATGTGGAACAGCTTGGCGGCATCGCCATCGCCGATCAGCTTGGTCCAGAACGGCATCACCTGCATGTAGCCGCGGGCCCCGGCCGAGCTGATGGCGTATTTGCGAAAGCCGCTCTCGACCTGGATCAGCCCGAGCACCAGCGCAGGCTCCAGGCCGGCGCGCTTGCTCTCGTACCACAGCGTCTCGAGGAACTCGATGCGCGTGTGCAACTCGCTCTTGCGGCGCTTGAGCTTGTCGCTCGTCGCCGAGAGCCAGCGCAGGTAGCTCACGCGGGCGTCGGTGCTGGCAAAGCCGGGCTTGGGCGGCGCGGCACTGGCAATCGCCGCCGTCAGTGCCGTGCGCACTGCATTGGCCAGCGGCTCCTCGGTCTGCGCGCCCGCGTGCGCCGGCGCCTGCACAACACCGCCGAGGCCGGCCGCCGCAGCCGCCAGCAGCGCGCGGCGGCGCATGCCGGTCATGCAGCCAGCCGCTCCTTGACCAGACCGACCGCATCGGCCAGCGCCACGACGCTGGCCTGCGCCTCACGCCGGCCTTGCAACTCGACCGTGCCAGCCTTCAGGCCACGGTCGGAGATCACCACGCGCTGCGGCACACCCACCAGTTCCCAGTCGGCGAACATCGCGCCGGGCCGCTCGCCACGGTCGTCGAGCATCACGTCGACGCCCTGCGCCTGCAAGGTCTCGTGCAGCGCATCGGCAGCCTCGCGCACCTCGGCGCTGCGCTCGTAGCCGATGGGGCAGATCACCACCGCGAAGGGCGCAATCGCCGCCGGCCAGATGATGCCGCGACCATCGTTGTTCTGCTCGATCGCCGCACCCAGGATGCGCGTGACGCCGATGCCGTAGCAGCCCATCTCCATCAGCTGCGGCTTGCCGGTCTCGTCCAGGTAAGTCGCGTTCATCGCCTTCGAATACTTGGTGCCGAGGTAGAACACATGACCGACCTCGATGCCGCGCTGGATCGCCAGCACGCCCTTGCCGTCGGGTGAAGGATCACCGGCCACGACGTTGCGCAAGTCGGCCACCGCATCGGGCTCCGGCAGATCGCGGCCCCAGTTGACGCCGGTGAGGTGGAAGTCGCCCTCGTTGGCGCCGCAGACGAAATCACTCATCGCGGCCACCGTGCGATCGGCCACCACCTTCACCGGCTGGCGCAAGCCCGAGTGTTGGAAGACAGGACCCAGGTAGCCGGGCTTGCAGCCGAAGTGCTCCTCGATCTCGGCGACGGTGGCAAATCGCCAGCCTTCCTTCAGGCCCTCGACCTTGCCGGCCTTGATCTCGTTCAGGTCGTGATCACCGCGCACCAGCAACAGCCACACGGTGGTCTTGACGATGTCGCCGGCCTCATTGAGCTGGTCGGTGGCCAGCACCAGCGATTTCACGGTCTGCGCCAGCGGCAGGCCGAGCAGCGTGGCCACATCGGCACAGGTGCTCTTGCCCGGTGTCGGCGTCTTGACCATCGCCTGCGTCGGCGCGGCGCGCATGCCCAGCGCCACGCCTTCGGCCAGCTCGATGTTCGCCGCGTAGTCGCTGGTCGGGCAATACACCAGTGCGTCTTCACCGGTGTCGGCGATGACCTGGAACTCATGCGACAGGTCACCGCCGATCGCGCCGGTGTCAGCCGCCACCGCGCGGTACTGCAGGCCGAAGCGGTCGAAGATGCGCTTGTAGGCCGCGAACATGATGTCGTAGCTCTTGGCGGCGCCGTCCTTGTCACGGTCGAAGGAATACGCGTCCTTCATCGTGAACTCGCGGCCGCGCATGATGCCGAAACGCGGGCGGCGCTCGTCGCGGAACTTGGTCTGGATGTGGTAGAAATTCTTCGGCAGCTGGCGGTAGCTGCGCAACTCCTGGCGCGCGATGTCGGTCACCGCTTCCTCTGAAGTGGGCTGCAGGATGAAGTCGCGGTCATGGCGGTCCTTCATGCGCAGCAGCTCGGGCCCGTACTTCTGGAATCGTCCGGACTCCTGCCACAACTCGGCCGGCTGCACCACCGGCATCAGCAACTCCACCGCACCCGCGCGGTTCATCTCCTCGCGGATGATGGCCTCGACCTTGCGGATCACGCGCAAACCCATCGGCATGTAGTTGTAGATGCCGGCACTGAGCCGTTTGATCATGCCGGCGCGCATCATCAGTTGATGGCTGATGACTTCGGCATCGGCAGGCGCTTCCTTCAAGGTAGCGATGAAGAACTGGGAGGCTTTCATGGGCGGGTGTCCAAATCGCGGATCGGCCCGGGGTGGCCCGAGCGATCAAATGGCACCTGGCGAGGATGCATGCGGGTAAGCGAGGGTTCGCCCGCCGCACGCTGCCGGTGCAATAATTATTTCAATTTAGAAATTGGGGTTGATTATGCTCGACCGTGAAGGCTTCAGGCCCAACGTCGGCATCATCCTGCTCAACTCGCGCAACCAGGTCTTCTGGGGCAAACGGCTGCGAACCCATTCGTGGCAATTTCCCCAGGGCGGCATCAAATATGGTGAGTCGCCGGAGCAGGCCATGTTCCGCGAGCTGCATGAAGAAGTCGGCTTGCATCCCGAGCACGTCAAGATCCTGGCGCGCACGCGCGACTGGCTGCGCTATGAAGTGCCCGAGCACTTCATCCGCAAGGATGCGCGGGGCCACTACAAGGGCCAGAAGCAGATCTGGTTCCTGCTGCGCCTGGTCGGCCGCGATTGCGACCTCGACCTGCGCGCCACCGACCACCCGGAGTTCGACGCCTGGCGCTGGAACGACTACTGGGTGCCGCTGGAGCTGGTGATCGAGTTCAAGCGCGACGTCTATCAGATGGCCTTGAGCGAGCTCGCGCGCTTCCTGCCGCGCGTGAACCACTACAACCGCTACTTGCGCGGCGGCATGCGCACGCGTTCGCACGATGAGGGCCACGAGGACCATGGCGGCCTACCGCCAGGCGCCGTGCCGGAGGAGCCACCGGTGACGCAGCCTTCGGAACTGCCGGGGCTCAAGAACCCCGACTGATTCCGGGCTTGCCTCCCCACGCCCGGGCTCGCATGCCTCACTCAGCCCAAGGCAGCATCATCGTCAGCCATAGCAGCTTCTCGAATTCCGGCTCGAAGCGGTCGATGATGTCCTGCGGCTGCGGGCACAGCGCGTGGTCGGTGATCAGGCCGAACTGCACGCCGCCGCCGTAGCTGAGGATGCTGACGCCCATGCCGATGTTGCCGGAGGCCGGCACCCAGAACATCGTCTGGCGCAGCGTGGAGCCGGCCAGCTTCAGCGGCGTGGCCGGGCCTGGCACATTGGTCATCACCGCGGTGGCCTTCTTCGAGAACATGCCGAGCACGAGATCCTGCACCGGCTTGACGAACAGCCCCACCATCGACAGCACCGCAAAAGCCAGCAGCGGCTGATAACTGCCCTTGAGCTCGGCCATGCGAGCACGCACCGCGTACACCCGTTCGACCGGGTTGGCGATGCCGATCGGCAGCACCAGCGGCACCAGGCCGAAGCGGTTGCCCAGCTGCCAGGCCTTCTCCAGCGGGCGCAGGTTCACGGGCACCATCGCGCGGATCTCCTTGCCCTCGGGGTCTTC
Organism: Aquabacterium sp.; assembly: GCF_035476535.1. GTDB lineage: Bacteria > Pseudomonadota > Gammaproteobacteria > Burkholderiales > Burkholderiaceae_C > Pseudaquabacterium. The sequence continues at coordinate 10,245 of NZ_DATILJ010000166.1, read as the reverse complement.
GCCGCGATCCGCCAGATAACGGCCGATGGCCCCGGCCACACAGGACAGCAGCACATCGTTGATCGAGCAGCCCAGGCCCTTGCCGATGACCTTGACCTGCTCCAGCGGCATCGGCTCGCCCCAGGCGACGACCTTCCTGCCATCGGGCTGGCCTTTGAGCTGCGTGGGCGAATCGTCGGACATCACCGCGATGGCCGCGACGTCGTTGAGCACCTGGAAGCCCGAGCGCGCCATGTCCAGCGAGCCGAGCAGCGGCTGCTGCGGGTTCGACAGCATGTCCAGCGACTTGGCGACACCACCACCGCCCAGGCCGATGGCCTTGACGGTGATGTCGGTCAGCGGCTTCAGCACCGCGTCGGACAACCAGTCGCCTTCGCTCGATTCTTCGGCCTCCTTGCGCTTGCGGCGTTGCGGCGGGTCGTTGCCGCCATCGGTGATCGACAGCATCACCGAGATCAGCGCAATGCCGTCGGCGATGCAGTGGTGCACGCGGGCGATCAGCGCGCTGCCGCCTTCGTAATCGTCGATCAGCTGGAACTGCCACAGCGGGCGCTCGGGGTCCAGTGGCGTGGTCGCCAGTTCGCCGCAGCGCTGCTGCAGCGCGGCGCGTTCGCTCTGGCCAGGCTCACGATGCAGTTGCTCGCTGAGCACGTGGTGTGCGATGTCGAAGTCTTCGTCTTCGACCCAGCTGGCGCCCATTGCATCGGCCACAGCCTTCTGCTTGAAGCGTTCGTACTTCAGCAGCTTGTCGGCGACCCGTTCGCGCAGGGCCTCCAGCGTGATGGCTGGTGTCAGCAGCCAGACGCCGACGATCATCATCAGGTTGACGTCGTTGTCCATGCGAAGCCACGCGGTATCGACACGCGACATGCGGCTGGAAGCGACGGCGGTTGTCATCGGGGTTTGTCTCCTGGGTTTCTCGCTCTAGGGCAAGGGGCACGATGCTGGGTAACATCGGCGCCGTCAAGACCGATTTTCACGCAGAGGACACCATGGCCGATCTCAAAGCCGCCTTCGAACAAGCGCTCGCCGACAGCAAGCAGTTGCCGGAGAAGCCCGACAACATGACCTTGCTGAAGATCTACTCGCTGTACAAGCAGGCCACCGCCGGTGATGTCGAAGGCAAGCGCCCCGGCTTCACCGACATGGTCGGCCGCGCGAAGTGGGACGCCTGGAACGAACTGAAAGGCAAGGATGCCGATTCGGCGATGCAAGAGTACGTCGACCTGATCGAATCCCTGAAGTAAGCGAACTCAGGCCTTCTTCTTCGGTGCGGCCTTCTTGGCCGCGGCTGCCTTGCCGAGCAGGCCATCGAGGTTCTTCTCGATCTCGCTCTCGATGGTCTTCGAGAATGCGCCGAGCAGGAAGCCGAGCGTGGCCTGCAGGTCGAAGTGATCCGCGGCCACCGTCAGCGTGCCATTGACGCCGGAGCGGGTGAACTCGACCGTGTCGCTGGTCTCGCCTTCGAGCACCGTGCATTCCATGTCGAACTTCTTCTCGACTTCCTCGGCCCATTGCCAGGCCACCTTGCGGGCCTTGGCCAGCCCGAGCTGGTGATCACGGTGGATGCGGATGTCGGCCATGGCCTCGGTCTCCTTTGTTGTGCTCGGCTCAGCGCCGCTGCTGCAGTGTGGCGCGGCGTTCGGCCTTCGGCAAGGCGGCCAGGCGCTGAACCTCGGCATAGAAGCGCGTGAAGTCGCGGCCTTGCGCGTTGAACAGGCGCTCGAAGTCCGGCACCAGTTCGTCATAGGCCGCCTGCACGCCGAGTGAGGCGTTGTTGGCGCGCTGAGCCCAGCTGTCGTAGCCGCTGTAGCCGGCCCAGGCCTCGACCTTCAGGCGCATCAATTCGGCGCGCATCGCGGCCAGGATCTCGGTCTTGCGCGTGCGCTTGTCGGCACCGGACATGGCGCTGCGGTACAGCGCTTCCAGCGATGCGCGTGTGCGCAGGCCCAGCGCGCGGAAGTCGCGGCGGCGCTGCTCGTAGGCCGCGTCATCGGCGTCCCCCAGGCCGTGGGACTCACGCCAGCGCGCCCCGCCCAGGCGTTCCACGGCTGTCGCGAAAGACTCGTTGAAGCTCGTGTCGTCGGCCGCATAGGCCACCTGGTGCGCGAGCTCGTGAAAGATCAGCCGCGCCAGTTCGCCCTCGGGCCAGCGGATGAAGGTGTTCAGCAACGGGTCGCCGCCAAGCCAGTTGGTCCAGCCCAAGGTCGAATAGGCCGACACGCCGTAGACATTGACGTCCAGGCCCTCGGCCTTCAAGGTCTCGGCCAGCGCGTCGGCTGCCGCGCGGTCGAAATAGCCGCGGTAGCCGACACAACCCATCATCGGGTAGCACCAGGTCTTCAGCGTCAGCGACAACTCGGGCGCCGCGACGACATTCCACACCACGGCATTGCGGCCGAGGTCGGCATAACTGCGGTAGCTGCGGTTGTCGGGCAGGTGCAGTTCGCGCACCGCGAAGTCGCGCATCTGTTGTGACAGCTTCAGGCGTTCGCGCAGCGCGGCGGGCGTGGCCTCGTCGGCCAGCCAGTCGGTGACCGGCCGCGCGCGGCGCATCAGCTCGAGGTGGCCGCCGACCGACTGCGCGTAGTAGCCCAGCGACGAACAACCCACGAGGCTCACCGTCGATGCGAGCGCCAGCACCAGCAGCGCGCCGATCCGCTGGCCTCGGCCGAGCGTCATGCCGGCGCCACCTCCACCAGGCAGTCGTAGAAGGTCGGCGCGCGGCCGATGTCGGTGAGGCGCTGGCTGGTCAGCTCATTGACGTTCGTGCCCTGCACGCCGAACTTGCGCCACCACACGCCCAGGCCATTGACGACGCCGGGGCGCGCGCGGCTGTTCAGTGCCGCCTTGCAGCGGTAGCGGCCGCGCTCGTTGAAGACATCGACCATCGCGCCGTCGGCGATACCGCGTGGCGCCGCGTCGTCCGGATGGATCTCGACCAAGGGCTCGCCTTCGATGCTACGCAGGCTCCTGACGTTGACGAAGCTGGAGTTCAGGAAGTGCCGTGCCGGCGGCGAGATCATCGCCAGCGGGAAGCGCTGCGCCAGCGCCGGCGCCGACAGCACGGCTTCGTAGTTCGGCACATGGTCGGGCACGCCCAGGCCTGGCACGTCCACCTGCACCTTGCCATTCGCCGTCGGGAAGCCACCCTCGGCAAACGGCATCTCGGCAATCGGCAGCTTGACCCAGCCTTGCTCGCGCATCGCGGCCATGTCGATGCCGACGAAGGCCTGCTCGGCAAGCTGTTCGTCGCTGTCAGCAAAACACGGGTCATCGAAACCCATGCGCTGCGCGAGTTCGCGGAAGATCTGCGTGTTCGGCTTCGCCTGGCCAAGCGGCGCAATCGCCGGCTGGTTCATCAGCGCATAGGTGTGGCCGTAGGCGATGTGCACATCCAGATGTTCGAGCTGCGTGGTGGCCGGCAGCACATAGTCCGCGTGGTCGGCGGTGTCGGTGCGGAAGTGCTCGAGCACGACCGTGAACAGGTCGTCGCGCGCAAAGCCCTGCACGACTTTGCGCGACTCGGGCGCCACGGCCACCGGATTGCTGTTGTAGACGATCAGCGCCTCGATCTTCGGGCCGAACGCGGATGAAGCATCGCGCAGCAGGTCGTCGCCGATCGTGCTCATGTTGATGGTGCGCGGCCTGCGGCCGGCGAGCAGGTCCGGGCGGTCCAGCGCCGGATTCCGGAAGGCCTTGAACCAGCCCGAGGCCGACAGCAACATGCCGCCGCCGCGCTGCTTCCACGCGCCCGTCAGGCAGGGCAGCAGCGCGATCAGGCGCACCGCATTGCCGCCGCCATGCACCCGCTGCATGCCGTAGTTCAGGCGGATGGCGACCGGCTTCGTCATGGCGTAGTCGCGTGCCAGTTCGGCGATCACCTCCGCCGGCACGCCGCACACCGCCGCCGCGCGCTCGGGCGGCCAGCTCAGCGCCTTCTCGCGCAAGGCTTCGAAGCCGTCGACATGGCGGGCGATGTAGTCCTGGTCCAGCCAGTTGTGCGTGATCAGCTGATGCATCATCGCCAGCGCCAAGGCGCCATCCGTGCCCGGCAGCAGGGCGATGTGCTGGTGGCACTTGTCGGCCGTCTCGGTGCGCCGTGGATCGATGCAGACCAGCTTCGCGCCATTGCGCTTGGCGGCCTGCGCGAAGGTCCAGAAGTGCAGGTTCGACGCGATCGAGTTGCTGCCCCAGATCAGGATCAGCCGGCTGTCGGCATAGTGCTCCAGGTGCATGCCGAGCTTGCCGCCATAGGTCGCGGCCAACGCGTCGCCGCCGGCGGACGAGCAGATCGTGCGGTCCAGCAGCGAAGCGCCCAACTTGTTGAAGAAACGTCCGGCCATCGCCTCGCCCTGCAGCAGGCCCATGGTGCCGGCATAGCTGTAAGGCTGAATGGCCTGCGGGTCGCGCACAGCAATCGCCTTCAGCCGGGCGGCGATGTCGTCCAGCGCGTCGTCCCAACTCACCGGCACGAACTGGCCGCTGCCCTTGGCGCCCACGCGCTTCAGTGGTGTCAACACACGCTCGTCGTGGTAACTGCGCTCGGCATAGCGCGAGACCTTGGTGCACAGCGCCCCATGCGTGGGCGGATGGTCGGGGTCGCCTTGCACGCGCGTGACCCGGCCGTCTTCGACGGTGATCTTGAGCGCGCAGGTGTCGGGGCAGTCGTGCGGGCAGGCGCCGCGCACGATGTGGGCAGAGGGGCTGCTGGTCGTCATGCGGCAACTATTGCACAGTGTGGCGTCGCCCGCGGCGGAGCGCCGAGGGCTCCGCAGGGGCATGTTCACGGGCGTAAACTGACTCGCTTCCTTTGGAGCGAAGCCGCCATGCGCCTGATCGAATCCATCCTGGCCGATGCAGCCGCCATCGCAACGCTGCGACGCGACATCCACGCCCACCCCGAGTTGTGTTTCGAGGAGCAGCGCACCTCGGATGTCATCGCCAAGGCGCTCACCGACTGGGGCATTCCGGTGCATCGCGGACTGGGCAAGACCGGTGTGGTCGGCATCATCAAGAACGGCACGTCCGATCGCGCGGTCGGCCTGCGTGCCGACATCGACGCCTTGCCGATGACCGAGCACAACACCTTCGCGCATGCCAGTCGCCACCCCGGCAAGATGCATGCGTGCGGGCACGACGGCCATACCGCGATGCTGCTGGCGGCGGCCAAGCATTTGTCGCGGCACCGCAGCTTCGATGGCACGGTGGTCCTGATCTTCCAGCCGGCCGAAGAAGGCGGCGGCGGCGCGCGCGAGATGATCAAGGATGGCCTGTTCACCCTGTTCCCGATGGAAGCCGTGTTCGGCGCGCACAACTGGCCGGGCATGCCGGTGGGCCAGTTCACGCTGAAGAGCGGGCCTTGCTACGCGTCGAGCAACGAGTTCAGGATCACGCTACGCGGCAAGGGCGCGCATGGCGCGATGCCGCACCTGGGGCTGGACCCGGTGCCCGCGGCCTGCCAGATGGTGCAGGCCTTCCAGACCATCATTTCGCGCAACAAGCGGCCGCTGGACACTGGCGTGATCTCGGTGACGATGATCCACACCGGCGAAGCCACCAATGTGATCCCCGAGACCTGCGAGATCCGCGGCACCGTGCGCACCTTCACCACCGAGGTGCTGGACCTGATCGAGCGGCGCATGAAGACCATTGCCGAAGCCACCGCCGCAGCCTTCGAATGCGCCTGCGATTTCGAGTTCAAGCGCAACTACCCGCCGACCATCAACCACGAGGCCGAGACCGACTTCGTGCGGCGCGTGCTCGGCGAGGTGGTCGGCCCGGAGAACGTCACCGAGTTCGAGCCCACGATGGGCGCCGAGGACTTCAGCTACTACCTGCTGGAAAAACCCGGCTGCTATTTCATGATCGGCAACGGCGACGGCGCGCACCGCATCGGCGGCCATGGCCTGGGCCCGTGCATGCTGCACAACCCGAGCTACGACTTCAACGACGAGCTGATTCCGTTGGGTGCCACCGCCTGGGTGCGCATCGCCGAAACCTGGCTGAACACAGCGCGCTGAGTGATGAACACAGCTGAACAATTCTTCGCGCAAAGCTACGCCGAGGCCCGCGGCAAGTTTCTGGACAGCGCCGAAGCCGCCGGCCTGGATGTCGAAAGCCACCCCCACCCGATGGTCGGGCGCGATGGCGAAACGCTGGCGATGGACGTGGTGCGCGACGGGCCCGCCGATGCGCCGGCCGTGCTGTTGCTGTCCAGCGCCTGCCATGGCGTGGAAGGCTTTTGCGGCTCCGGCGCGCAGATTGCGCTGCTGGGCGATGCGAACTTCCGTCGCAGCGCACGTGACGCTGGCGTTGCCGTGCTCTACCTGCACGGCCTCAACCCCTACGGCTTTTCCTGGTGGCGGCGCACGACGCATGAGAACGTCGACCTCAACCGCAACTTCCACGATTTCTCCAAGCCGCTGCCGCGCAACACCGCCTACGACGACGTGTCGCACCTGATCGTGCCGGCGCACTGGCCACCCTCGGCCGAGGTCGAGGCCGGCGTGGCGCAGTACATCGCGACCCATGGCATGAAGGCCTGGCAGGCGGCCGTCTCCGGCGGCCAGTACGAGCATCCCGAAGGCCTGTTCTACGGCGGGCGCAACCCCACCTGGAGCCAGCAGGCGCTGCGCCATGTGCTGCGCGACCATGGCCAGCGCTGCCAACGTCTGGGCTGGATCGATTTCCACACCGGCCTGGGGCCGAGCGGCCATGGCGAGCGCATCTTCGCCTGTCGCGACGATGCCCAGGCCCTGGCCCGTGCACGCGCCTGGTGGGGTCCGGAAGTGACCTCGATCTACGACGGCTCATCCACCTCGGCACCGCTGGTCGGGCTGATGTGGCTGGCGGCCTATGAAGAGTGCGCGCAGGCCGAATACACCGGCATCGCGCTCGAATACGGCACGGTGCAAATCGACGAAGTCCTGAATTCGTTGCGTGCCGATCAATGGCTGGAGAACCACCCGGAGGTCGATCACACGCAGGCCGATGCGATCAAGCGCCGCATCCGCGATGCGTTCTACACCGACACGCCGGTGTGGAAGCAGCAGATCGTCGAGCAGGCGGCTGACGCGGCGCGGCAGGCTGTCGCCGGCCTGCAGCGCTGAATCGGTCAGGCGGTCAGGTTCAGCGTGCTGCCGACACTGCTGCCGGCCAGCGTGGGCTGTGTCGGCGGCACCGGTTCCGGGTTCCTCACCGCACGCGCATCGCGCGCATCACGCAGCGCATCGACCATGATGGTCTTGGCCTGATCGATGTCGCCCTTGGTCAGCGCCACGCCGAGCTTGGCGAACGCAGTGCCCTGGGGCCAGCTGGCCGCTTCAGGCGCGTTCTTGAGGATGTTCTTGTAGGCCTCTTGCGCACCCTCGAGATCGCCGGTGCGCACGGACTTGGTCAGATCATGGAAGTTCGAGTCCCGGCCCCGATCGGGCGTGGGGGCCATGATGCGGCTGGCGGCGGTGCCGGCCTGGAGGCTGGAAATGCTCATGTGCGGCTCCTGGGATTGACTGCATCGCAACAGCGCAGCGCACAGTCCGGTTGAATTGGTTCGCACTGTGGCGCCGGCGGGCGATCGGCTAAAGGCTGAAAAGCAGCAACTTTCCCAGGCAGTTCAGTTGTCCGCCAAGGCGAAGGCGGCATCATTGATGTCCGGTTTCGTCCGCTGGCCGTCGGACTCTGGTCGTCCGGGACGGGCCGTCGTGCGGCACGATGAAGGCCTAGCTTGTCACCACCGGAGAACCTGCATGAACACTGCCCTGCTGCTGATCGACGTCCAACAATCGTTTCACGCGCGTCCGACCTGGTCCGATGCCGACGTGCCGGCCTTCCTGGCGCGCACCAACGCCCTGCTGGCCGGTTGCGCCGCGGGCGGCATCCCGGTGCTGAGCATCTTCCACACCGAGGGACCGCGCGAAGCGTCGAACCCGTTCGCACCGGAAAGCGGGCTGATCCGCCCGCTGGATGGCGTGGCGCCCTATGAAGCAGCCGCCTCGTTCGAGAAGCACCGCCACAGCGCACTGGTCGGCACCGGCCTGGCGGTCTGGTTGCACCGCAACGGCATCCGGCGCCTGATGATCGCCGGCATCCGCACCGAACAATGCTGCGAAACCACCGCCCGACATGCCAGCGACGAGGGCTGGGCGATCGATTTCGTCAGCGAAGCGATGCTCACCTTCGACATGAGCACGCCGGCCGGCGACCGGCTCGGCGCCGCGGCGATCCGCGAGCGCACCGAGACCGTGCTGAGCGGCCGCTTCGTGACATTGACGAGCGTGGCGCAGGCCCTGGAGCGCGCGGCGTGACAGACCGGGCCGCACGGCCGGCACCGAACGTGCAAGACGTGCAAGAGGGCGTACGCTGGAGGGACTTTGCATGGATCGAGAACCACCCCTCGTGAGGCTCTTGCCCGGCAGCGCAGCCGCGATCGACCTGCTGTTCGTCGTGCTGCCCGACACGCTGCTGCTGGACCTGGCCGGCCCGGCCGAGGCCTTTCGCCTGGCCAACCAGGCCTTGCAGCGGCGCGGCCACGACGCGCTGTTCCGGCTGCGCTACATCGGGCCTTTGCCGCAGGTGGCTTCCTCGGTCGGTCTGACGCTGGCCAACATCGAACCGTTGCCGGCGCAGTTGGCCGGCCCGAGTTGGGTGGTGCTGCTCGGCCGGCCCGGTGATGCGATGCAGGGGCTGCGTCGCCAGCGCGCCTGGTTGACCACGCGGGACTGGCTGAGCCGCACGCTGTGGCCGCAACTCGCCGTGCCCGGCGCGCCGCATCGGTTGCTGACCGTCTGCGTCGGCGCCTTGCTGGCCGCCGATGCCGGGCTGATCGGCACCCGCCGCTGCACCACGCACCACGAACTGCTGGACGAACTGGCCGCCCTGGCGCCGCAGGCCCAGGTGCTGGCCAACCGGGTGTTCGTCGAGGACGGGCCGCTGCTGTCCAGCGCCGGCATCACCGCCGGCATCGACCTGGCCTTGCACTGCATCGCGCAGCATGCCGGCGATGCGCTGGCCGCCACCGTCGCGCAGGTGATGGTGGTGCATGGCCGGCGCCATGCGCAGGACCCGCAGCGCTCGCCGCTGCTGGCCTTCCGTGACCACCTGCACCCGGCGGTGCACCGCGTGCAGGAAGCGGTGTGTGAACGGCCCGGCGATCCGTGGTCGGCCGAGGCCTTGTCGGGCATCGCGCATGTCACCTCGCGCCAGCTGACGCGGCTCTTCCGCGAACACACCGGCCTGACGCCGCGCGCCTACGTCGAGCACGTGCGCGTCGCGTTGGCGCAGCAAGCTTTGCGGCGCGGCGCCTCCGGGCTGCAGGCCGCCGACCTGGCCGGTTTCAGCTCCGACCGCCAATGGCGCCGCGCCAAGGCGAGGCATGGAGGCTCGCCCGCGCACCGTGATGTGGCATGACGAGCCAAGGTGCCTGGGTTTATCCGGGTCGCCACATGGCACGCCGTTTGCGTAACATCACCCAAAATCCTGACCAAACGGTCAGCTTAACGGTGAAGCCGGGCCACCTTGCCGCCCGGCGCTGCAGGAGCCGCGCGCGTGTCGACCTCCCCTTCACCTGATGTCCGCGCCGCGCGCCTGGGCGCGGCGGAATATGCCCAGCACTTTGCCGATGCGGCGCCACGGCTCACCCGCACCCAAGCCCTCGTCGAGGCCGAGCGCTGCCTGTACTGCCATGACGCGCCCTGCGCCACCGCCTGCCCGACCGGCATCGACGTGCCCAGCTTCATCCGCCGCATCGCCGACGACAACCTGCGCGGCGCCGCCAGGGCCATCCTCAGCGCCAACCCGCTGGGCGGCACCTGCGCCCGCGTCTGCCCGACGGAGGTGCTGTGTGAACAGGTCTGCGTGCGCACCACGCAACAAGGCAAACCGGTCGAAATCGGACGCCTGCAGCGCTATGCCGTCGATGCGGTGATGGACAAGCCGGTGGCCACGCTGTTCCCGCGTGCCGCGGCCACCGGCCGCCGCATCGCCGTGGTCGGCGCCGGTCCGGCCGGCCTGGCCTGCGCCTTCGGCCTCGCACGCGGGGGCCACGAGGTGGTGATCCACGATGCGCGGCCCAAGGGCGGCGGCCTGAATGAATACGGGCTGGCGTCGTACAAGACCGCCGGCGGTTTTGCCCAGCAGGAGTTGGACTGGTTGATGGCCATCGGCGGCATCAGCCTGCGGACCGACTGGCGTCTGAGCAGCGCCACGCAACTGCTGGCGCTGCGCGAGTCCTTCGATGCGGTGTAC
>NZ_DATILJ010000165.1:0-14522 GCF_035476535.1 Aquabacterium sp. | reverse complement strand
GGGTACGAGCCCGTGGTGCTGATGTACCGGCAGCTGTGCCGGCATTACTGGCAGATCGATCCGGCCGCCACGGCCTACTACGTCGAGGCCTACCGCGAACGGTGGGACGGTGATGAGCAGGGGGATGCGGCGTGATCGCTGACCTCAAACCGTATGCAGACTACAAGGACTCGGGCCTGCCCTGGTTGGGCCAGGTGCCGGCACATTGGCGCACGGTTCGCAATGGCAGCCTGTTCGGCCAACGGAGCCAGACGGGTTATGCCGAGTTGCCGATCCTCGAGGTCTCATTGAAGACCGGTGTAAGGGTTCGCAGCTTCGGCGAGGCCGGCCGCAAGCAGATCATGCCGGACCTGGGCAAGTACAAGCGGGCGGTGAAGGGCGACCTCGCCTACAACACGATGCGCATGTCGCACGGCGCACTCGGCGTTTGTCCGGTCGATGAACTCGTGAGCCCGGCCTATGTCGTGGCACGACGCCTATCCAGGCGTCGATGCACGCTACTTCGCCGCGCAGTCATGCGGATGACGTTTGGCATGCGCAGAAAGGCCGAGGCTGAATAGTCGACCGGCGGCGTCTGTTCTTGGGACGCGTTGCTGTGCATGTCGGACCTCCGAGAAAATGTGCGAGCGTTCCAACGCTAGCGCGCGCATCGTGCTGGATGATGCTGGAAACGGCCTTCGTTCTTGCACTGCGGGCCCAGGGCCTGTTCCTTCGCGCGGTGTTCGATCTGGGCAAGCAGTGCCGCCCAAGCTCCCAGAGCGGCGTTGCGTTCGGCGAAGTAGTCGTGCCGGTTGTAGATTCCCTCGACGTTGCCCAGCTTGTGATTGAGTGACCGCTCGGCCACGAAACGGTCCACACCGAGGCCGGCAAGATGTGTTCTTGCGGTCCGGCGCATGTCGTGGACGGTGAAGTGCTCGATGCCGAGCACCTTCAGGCGCTTGAGCGCGACGTTCAAGGTGTCAGGGCCGACGTGCTCGAACCGGTTCCCTCGCGCCTCTCCCAGGCGACGACGGACGAGCCGGCGGGCGGGAAAGATGTACGGCTTGCCGAACGAGAAGACCCTGGCTTCCTTCAGCCACACGATGACGGGCTCCGTGAGCGGAATGCGGATCGCCGAACGGGTCTTTGTGCTCTCTCTGGCGAGAGTCCAGACGCCGGCGTCAAGATCGAAGGCGTCCCAGCGTGCCGACAGCAACTCCATTTTGCGAACACACAGTGCGAGAAGAAGCCACACGGCCAGCTCGTTCTCGCGCCCGAAGTTCGGCGTTGTCCGCATGGACCTGGCGAGCTGCTGCAGCTCTTCCGAGGTCAACCACCGGTCCCGCGACATCTCGTCGCCTCCGGCGTCGATCAGGTCGAAGTCGGCGGCCGGATTTCGATCGATCCAGTGATTGCGCACTGCCATCCTGAACATGCGGCTCATGTAGCGCAGTGCATCATTTGCGACGGTTGGCGCGCCGCCGGCGACGATGCGCGCTAGCACCTGGTCGATGTGCGCCGGCTGCACGTGCGATGGTGCAACCGACCCGAGCACAGGATTGATGTGCTTGCGCAGCACGCGGGCGACGACTTCCGGGTGCTTGTAGCGTGGCTGGATGTACCTGGCGAACCAGACTTCACCGAGCCGTTGTACCGTGGGAACTTGGAGCACCAGCGCCTTCTCCGCCTGCTTGGCTGCCGCCACGTCGATGCCACGCTCAACCTGTGCGCGGTCCTGACGGGCCTGCTCGCGCGCATCCTTCAGCGACAGTTCCGGATAGCGCCCGAGCACCTTTTCCTTGGCATGCCCGTTCAGCCGGTACCGAAGGACCCACGAGGCCTTGCCAGCCTGCGCTGCGGTGGTGCTTGCAACGAAGGTCAGGCCTTCGCCAACACCGCGATCCACGGCACCCGAAGCCAGCCATGCCTTGAGTTCGCGGTCGGTAGTCGGTCGTTGCTGTGTGCTCATGTCCCAGAGACTCCTGTGAGGCTGTGGGGGTTTTTGTCGGGTGAACGCGCCAAGAGCGCCGCGAACCCGAAAACCCCCACAATAAACCCCACAGGTTGCGCGCGCTTCGCTGCTACGCCCTGGGACGGTCTGAGACAAAATATCCTTACACGACAAGAGGTTGGCTTGTTTTCGGGGATCGTCCGGGACCCCCTGAAAACTCACTCTATGTTCTGCACCTGCTCGCGCATCTGCTCGATCGCCACCTTCATCTCGACCGAGATATTGGTCAGTTCCAGCGCCGAGGACTTCGATCCCAGGGTGTTGGCCTCGCGGTGCAGTTCCTGGATCAGGAAGTCCAGGCGCTTGCCGAGTTCGCCGCCGGCCTTGAGCAGGCGGGTGATCTCGTCCAGGTGGGCCTGCAGGCGCGAGAGTTCTTCGGCCACATCGATGCGCAGTGCGTAGGCCGCGGCTTCGTTCAGCGCGCGTTCCTGCAGCGCTTCGGCGTTGACGGTGGTGCCGGCGCTGGCGTTGGCCAGCGCTTCATGCCAGCGCTCCAGGAAGCGCTGCTGCTGGCGTTGCACCACTGCCGGCAGCAAGGGCGCGGCCTTGGTGGCCAGTGCGCGCAGGTGGTCAATGCGTTCCATCAGGATCGTCACCAGCCGGGCGCCTTCCCGCGCGCGAGCTTCTCGCAGCGCCTCAACCGCGCGGCGGGCCGCTTCCATCGCCGCTTCATCCAGGCGTTCGGCGCTGCCGCCCGTGCGGCACCAGTTCAGCGCTTCGTTGACGCTGAAAGGCCGGGCTTTCGGCAGCCAGGACTGCACGGTGGATTCCAGCCGCGCCAAGCGGCTGAGTTGGTCCATCTGCGGCGTGGGCCAGGCGCTGTCGGTCTCGCGCTGCGTGCTCAGGCGCAATTCGATCTTGCCGCGCCGGAACGCGGCGCCGACCAACTCGCGCAGCGCGGGTTCCAGGCCGCGCAGTTCGTCCGGCAGGCGCAGGCTGAAGTCGAGAAAACGCCCGTTGACGGAACGCAATTCGACACCCACGGCCGAAGTGTTCGATGGCACGCTGTCGGTGCTGGCGGCAGCGCTGTCGGCTGCCCCGGAGATGGCGCTGCCAAAACCGGTCATGCTGTAAACTGCCATCGACCTGTTTCATTCGGGAAAACCGCGATTATGTCAAAGCCAAAACCTGCCCCGTTGCCTGCGGGCACTGTGGTCGGGGGTTACTCGATCGTCAAGAAACTGGCGGCTGGGGGCTTTGGCGTGGTGTACCTGGCGGAAGACGCCGACCGGCACCTGGTGGCGGTGAAGGAATACCTGCCGGCCTCGCTGGCCGAGCGCTCACCCGGAGAGCTGACGCCGCGCGTCAAGCCCGAGAAGCAGCCTCTGTACCGCCTGGGCCTGAAAAGCTTCTTCGAAGAGGGCCGCTCGCTGGCGCAGATCTCGCATTCCAGCGTCGTCTCGGTGCTGAATTTCTTCCGCGAGAACGAAACCGTCTACATGGTGATGAACTACCTGCAGGGCGATACGCTGCAGGATTTCATCGTCACCGCGCGGGATTTGAAGCGCGACAAGGTTTTTCGCGAATCGACCATTCGCAGCCTGTTCGACGAAATACTGCGCGGCCTGCGCATCGTGCACCAGCACAAGATGCTGCACCTGGACATCAAGCCGGCCAATATCTTCATCACCAACGACAACAAGGCGGTGATGCTGGATTTCGGCGCGGCGCGCGAGGTGCTGAGCAAGGAAGGCAACTTCATCCGGCCGATGTACACGCCGGGCTTCGCCGCGCCCGAGATGTACCGGCGCGACGGCACGCTGGGACCGTGGACCGACATCTACGCCATCGGCGCCTGCATCTACGCCTGCATGCAGGGCTACCCGCCGAACGACGCACCGCAGCGGCTCGAGAAAGACCGCCTGGCGCTGTCGCTGTCGCGCCTGCGCAATGTCTACTCCGACAACCTGATCGAAGTGACCGAGTGGTGCATGTCGCTCGACCCGCTGTCACGCCCGCAAAGCGTGTTCGCGCTTCAGAAGGAACTCTCGCGCGAGACCGAGCGCCGCTACACCAAGCTGAGCTTCAGTGAACGGCTGAAGCTGCAGATCGAAAACTTGAAGACCGGCGCCAAGCCCTAACCCGTACAGATCGGCAGCGACATCGTGGTCATGCGATTTTCGGTTTACCAGGTCAGCCGCAAGGGCGGTCGCGAGAAGAATGAAGACCGCATGGGCTACTGCTACACCCGCTCATCCGGGCTGTTTGCACTGGCTGACGGCATGGGCGGCCACCCCGAAGGGGAAGTGGCCTCGCAGCTGGCGCTGCAGACGCTGGCCGCGATGTTCCAGCGGGATGCCAAGCCGGGGCTGAAGGATCCGTTGCGCTTCCTGCATGACGCCATCCTCGCTGGTCACCACCAGTTGCTGCGCTACGCCACCGACAAGGCCTTGCTCGACACCCCGCGCACCACCATCGTGGCCTGCCTGCTGCAGGGCAACGCGGCGTACTGGGCGCATTGCGGCGATTCGCGGCTCTACCTGGTGCGGGGCGACAAGCTGATCGCCCGCACCCGCGACCACTCCTATACCGAGCTGCAGGACACCATGGCGCAGGTGGTGCCGATCGCGCAGCGCTTCAACCGCAACGTGCTGTTCACCTGCCTCGGCTCGCCGGGCAAGCCGGTGGTCGACACCGCGGGCCCGCTGCTGATGCAGGCCGGTGACAAGGTGCTGCTGTGCTCCGACGGGCTGTGGGGCAGCGTCAGCGACGCGGTGATCACCGAGCAGCTGGCGCTGCGACCGATCTCCGACGCGGTGCCTGAACTGGCCGAGCAAGCCTTGCGCAATGCCGGCGAGAAGAGCGACAACGTCACCGTGCTGGCGGTGGAATGGGAAGCGGCCGAAGAAGACGATTCGACGATTGCCGTATCCACCCAATCACTGGGCGACGATGTCTTCGCGTCGACCATCCAGGCCAGCCTGGCCGGCAGCGACGTGGTGGCCGATGAGCTGGACGACGCCGAGATCGAGCGATCGATTCGCGAGATCAACGAGGCCATCCGTAAGTCCTCGCAAAAGAAACACTGAGGTTTTTAATGACTGTTTATCAACGCGCGGGCGGCCGTGCGGCGGATGCTTTGCGTTCCATCTCGATCCAGCGTGGCTTCACGCGCCATGCCGAAGGCTCGGTGCTGGTGAGCTTTGGCGACACGCAGGTGCTGTGCACCGCGTCGGTCGAAGAGAAGGTGCCGCCGCACAAGCGCGGCTCGGGTGAAGGCTGGGTGACGGCCGAGTACGGCATGCTGCCGCGCGCTACCCACACCCGCGGTGACCGCGAAGCGGCGCGCGGCAAGCAGAGCGGGCGCACGCAGGAGATCCAGCGCCTGATCGGCCGATCGCTGCGCTGCGTGTTTGACCTCGCGGCCTTGGGCGAGCGCAGCATCCTGATCGATTGCGACGTGCTGCAGGCCGACGGCGGCACCCGCACCGCGGCGATCACCGGCGCCTATGTCGCGGCGCAGGATGCGGTGAACTGGCTGATCGCGCAGGGCAAGCTGAGCAAGAGCCCGATCAAGGATGCGCTGGCGGCGGTGTCAGTGGGCATCGTCGACGGCACGCCCTTGCTGGACCTGGAGTACACAGAAGACTCGGCCTGCGACACCGACATGAACGTGGTGATGACCGGCAGCGGCGGGTTTGTCGAGGTGCAGGGCACGGCAGAGGGCGCGGCGTTCTCGCGCGCCGAGATGGACGCTTTGCTGGCACTGGCCGACAAAGGCATCCGCGAACTGGTGGCAGCCCAGCAGACCGCGCTCGAGCTGCCGCTCAAGGCCTGAAGCATGCGCCTGGTGCTGGCCTCGAACAACGCGAAGAAGCTCACCGAGCTGCAGGCGCTGCTGGGCGGGTTGCCGCTTCAGATCGTCACGCAAGGCTCGCTGGGCGTCAGCGAAGCCGACGAGCCGCACCACACCTTCGTCGAGAACGCACTGGCCAAGGCGCGGCATGCGGCCGCTGCCTGCGGCGGCGCGGCGATGGCCGATGACTCGGGGCTGTGCGTGTTTGCACTCGGTGGCGCGCCGGGCGTCGTTTCGGCGCATTTCGCCGGCGACGTGGCGCTGATCGACGGCGAAGCGCGCGAAGACCGCCGCCGCCGGCAGGATGCGCTGAACAACGGTTTGCTGTTGCAGCAGCTGGCCGGCGTGGCCGACCGCCGCGCGCACTTCATCAGCACCTTGGTGGCCGTGCGGGCCGCGGATGATCCGGAACCGCTGGTTGCGGTGGGTCGCTGGCCCGGTGAGATCTTGCTGGCGCCGCGGGGCGAGCAGGGCTTCGGCTACGACCCGCTGATGTTCATTCCTGAGCTTGGCGCGACGGTGGCCGAGTTGCCGACCGACCTGAAGAACGCGCACAGCCACCGGGCCCGCTCGGCGGCGGCGCTGCGTGCGCTGCTGCACGAGGCCTGGCATCTTGCGCGTTAGGCTGGCCATGCGACATTCCCCATGAGCCTCGTCGAACGCTACCTCCGGCCCGGCACACTGCAACTCGGTGAATCACCACCGCTGTCGCTGTACGTGCACCTGCCGTGGTGCCTGATGAAGTGCCCGTACTGCGACTTCAATTCCCACGCGCTGCCGGGCGGCAACCCGCCCGAAACCCGCTACATCGACGCCTTGATCACCGACCTCGAGGCCGCGCTGCCGCAGGTCTGGGGCCGGCCGGTGATCAGCGTGTTCATCGGCGGTGGCACGCCCAGCCTGTTTTCGCCCGAAGGCATCGACCGGCTGCTGGCGGCTATCCGTGCGCGGCTGCCGCTGGAAGCCGGCTGCGAGATCACGCTGGAGGCCAACCCCGGCACCTTCGAGCGCGAGCGCTTCAAGGCCTTTCGCGCCGCCGGCATCACGCGGCTGTCGATCGGCGTGCAAAGCTTCGACGATGTCATGCTCAAGCGCCTGGGCCGTGTGCACGACAGCGCGCAGGCCCGTGCGGCCATCGACGAAGCGCGCGACGCGTTCGAGACCTTCAACATCGACCTGATGTACGCGCTGCCGGGCCAGAGCCTGGCGCAGTTGCAGGTCGATGTGGACACTGCGCTGTCCTACGCGCCGCCGCACTTGTCGATCTACCACCTCACGATCGAGCCGAACACACGATTCGCCATCGAGCCGCCGAAGGCGCTGCCCGACGACGACCTGGCCAGCGACATGCTGGACCTGATCTGCGAACGCACCGCGGCCGTGGATCTGCAGCGTTATGAAGTGTCGGCCTTTGCGCGGCCCGGCCACCGCAGCCAACACAACCTGAACTACTGGCAGTTCGGTGACTACCTCGGCATCGGCGCCGGCGCGCACGGCAAGCTGAGCTACCCGCATCGCGTGCTGCGCCAGGTGCGCTGGCGCGAGCCGCAGCGCTACATGCAGGAAGCGCTGGCCGGCCAGGCGATGAGCAATGACGACGAGGTGCCGCGCGCACAATTGCCGTTCGAGTACATGCTCAATGCGCTGCGCTTGCGCGAAGGTTTTGCGCTGGCCGACTTCACGGCCCGCACCGGTTTGCCGGTGACGGCGATTGCCGCGCCGCTGGCGCAGGCCGAGGCCAAAGGCCTTATTTCGCGCGACTTCGCGCGCGTGTGGCCGACGGCGCGCGGCTTCGACTTCCTGACGGATCTGCAGTCGCTGTTTCTGGCGCCGGCTTGACCGTCTTCGTCGGCGGGGCCGGCCCGGCCAGTTCACGCGCCGACAGCTGCAACTCATCCTTCAACCAGGCATGCAGCGCCAGCAGCGGTGGCCAGTCGGCCAGGGCCGGCGGGTAGACGAACCAGAAGGTGTCGATGCCTTCGCCCTGCAGCGTCAAGGGCGACAGGCGCACCAGCCGGCCGTCGCGCAGCGCATCGGCGGCGAGTAATTCACGGGTTAGCGCCAGGCCCAGGCCTTGTTCGGTGGCCTGCAGCATCAGGCCGGCGTCGTTGAAACTGGCCACCGGGCTCACGCGGGTCTGCAGGCCGCGCAACGCAAACCATTCCTGCCACAGTTCGGCGTCACCCAGCAGCGGTTCGCGCGCCAGCGTTGCCGCGTCCGCACCGGCCAGCCGGCGGGCGGTGTCGGGCGCGGCCACGGCGATGCGCGGTGAGTCGATCAGCCGCTCCGCGCGCAGCCCGCGCCAGGGACCGGAGCCCTGGCGCAGCGCGGCATGAAAGCCGTCGCGCTGCAGGTCGACCAGCTGTTGCGAGGCATCGAGCTCCAGCGCGATGCAGGGCTCGCGCTCCCGCCAGCGGCCGATGCGCGGCAGCAGCCAGCGCTGGGCGAAGGAGGGCAGCACGGTCAGGCGCACACGCTGTTCGTCGCCGGCCGCGGTGGCCGCGGCGACGCGCAGGCCTTCATCGAGCTGCGCCAGCGCCGGCTCTACCGCGCGCAGCAGGGCGGCGCCGGCGGCATTCAGGCTCATGCGCCGGCCAACGCGGTCGAACAGCGGGAAGCCGATCTGCTGTTCCAGCAGCCGGATCTGCTGGCTGATGGCGCTGTGCGTCAGGTGCAGTTCTTCGGCCGCCGCGCGCAGGTTGGCGCGGCGCGCGACGGTGCGGAAGGTGGGCAGGGTGTTGAGTGGCAGGCGGGCCATGCTGGTAAGCATAGCCGACCAATCTGGCCGGAAAGTATCGATTTTCAGCCGGCTATTGGATGTCTATGCTTACCAGCACTGAATCACGAATCCCGCACCCGGAGCACCACCATGAACGACTGCACGATGACGATTCCGCTGTATCGCCCGCTGTGGCAGCGCTGGCTGGATGCGGCACAACAGGGCTTGGGGCGGCTGCGCCGGTCGGTGGCCGAGCCCGCCGAAGCCATGCTGGACCTGCAAGCCGCGATCGAGCTGAACGACAAGACGCTGCGCGACATCGGCGCACCCGATTGGTTGCGTGACCAGGCGGCCACGCACCGCGACCTCGATTCGATCGCGCTGCGCGCGGCCCGGGCTGACCTGGGCGGCGGCGGCGTTCGTTGGTACGGGTGACGGCACCCGTCGGGCATCAGACCCGATGAATTGCCGCGCCCACCGTGCTGCGCAAACGCTCCAGCAAGGCCGGGGCGATGCGCTGCAGCGGCAGCACCTCGTCGGCCGCGCCATGCGCGATCGCTTCGCGCGGCATGCCGAAGACGACGCAACTGGCCTCGTCCTGGCAGATGTTGTAGCTGCCGGCGTCGCGCATGGTCTTCATGGCCTTCGCACCGTCGGCGCCCATGCCGGTGAGCATCACGCCCAGCGCGTTCTGGCCGACCACGCGCGCGGCGGATTCGAACAGCACCTCGACCGAGGGCTTGTGCCGGTTCACCGGGTCGCCGTCGCGCACGCGGGCGATGTAGTTGGCGCCGGAGCGCTCCACCGTCAGGTGAAAGCCGCCGGGTGCGATGTAGGCATGGCCGGGCAGCACGCGTTCGCTGTCGGAGGCTTCTTTCACGCGGATGCGGCACAGCCCGTCCAGGCGCGCGGCATAGCTGCGCGTGAAGCCGGGCGGCATGTGCTGGGTGATGACCACCGCCGGCGCGTCGGCCGGCAGGTTCATCAGCACTTCCTTGGTCGCTTCGGTGCCGCCGGTGGAGGCGCCGATGAAGATGATCTTTTCGGTCGACAGCCGGCCGAGCGAGGCCACCGGTGCGGCCGGGCGCACGCCGGCAGCGGCTGGCGTGCCCGGTGCCGAACCGGCGGGCGCAGCAGCCGGCGGCAGGCGCCGCACATGGGCCTTGGACGCGGTACGGACCTTCTCGGTGATGTCTTCGGCCAGCTGGCGCAGGCCATCGGCCACGCCGATCTTGGGCTTGGCGACGAAGTCGATCGCGCCCAGTTCCAGCGCACGCAGCGTGACGTCGGCGCCGCGTTCGGTCAGCGTGCTGACCATCACCACCGGCATCGGCCGCAGGCGCATCAGTTTCGACAGGAAATCGATGCCGTCCATGCGCGGCATCTCGACGTCCAGCGTGATCACGTCCGGGTTCAGATTGCGGATCATCTCGCGGGCGACGATGGGATCGCTGGCGGCGCCAACACATTCCATGTCGGTCTGCTTGTTGATGATCTCCGCCAGCAGGCCACGCACCAGGGCGGAATCGTCCACCACCACCACTCGGGTCTTTGCCATGATTTTTGTCTCCGCTCGTGGAGGGGGTCAGAACAGATCGACGGAACCACCGCCGGTCGTGGTGGGCACGGCCTTCTGCGCGGCTGCGCGGTCGATGGCCACCAGCGCATCGGTATTGGTCGGCGCCAGGCGCTTCACCATCGCCTTGCCGCTGGCCGGCAGGTAGCACACCTTGCGCGGGTAAATGTCCATCACGTCCTTGCTGACGATGGGGATGCGCTCGGTCTGCAGGTACTGGATCACGAACTGGGTGTTGCGCTCGCCGACGTTCAGGCTGGTCATGCCGCTGATCACCGCGCCGCCGCCGAAGACCTTGGCCTCCATCGTCATGCGCGAAGCACCGCGCTTCATCATCTCGTTGATCAGCAGTTCCATCGCGTAGGAGCCGTAGCGTCCCGAGTCGCCGGCGCCGTCGGGCAGCATGAAGTGGTTCATGCCGCCGATGCGGCGTTCGCGGTCCCACAGGCAGGCGGCGATGCAGGAGCCGAGCGTGGTGGTGATCAGCATGTCTTCGTCGTGCACGAAGTATTCGCCGGGCAGCACCTTGACCGAATCGTTCTTGAAATGGGCATCCCAGTAGAAGAACGAGGCTTCACCGGGCTTGCGCGCGGAGGCCTTCAGCTTCTCGAGCCGGGGCGATGAATTCAGCAGGGGCGGGCGCGGGGCCAGGCCGGCGCTGGCAGCGGGGAAGGCGGTCATGGGCGGTCCTGGGGCGATTTGTTCTGGATGTGCCGTGATGCAGATATCGGCAAGTCGCGTCAGACCTTTTGGTAGATCGTCTTGCCGCGCAGCTTGAACAGGTCGCGCGACTCGGTAAAGTTCTCGGAATGGCCGACGTACAGCAGGCCACCCGGCCGCAGCACGCGGTGCATCTGCTGCAGCACGGCGCGCTGGGTCGGCGCATCGAAGTAGATCATCACGTTGCGGCAGAAGATCAGGTCGAAGGGCTCGCCCAGCGACCAGTCGCGGGTCATCAGGTTGAACGGGCGGAAGTCGATCAGCCGCGCCAATTCGGGCTTGACGCGGATGAAGCCGGCGTTGGCGCCCTTGCCGCGCAGGAAATGGCGCTGCAGGCGCTGTGGCGACAGGCCGCGGGAATCGGCGTCGTAGACACCGCGCTGCCCGGTGGCCAGCACCTTGGTGTCGATGTCGCTGGCCATGATCTTGGCGTTGGCCTGGGCGCCCAGGCTCTCCACCACCGTCATCGCGATCGAATACGGCTCCTCGCCGGTGGACGCCGCGCTGCACCAGATGCGCAGGCTCTGGCCGCTGCGCGCCTTCAGATCGTCGGCCAATGCGTGGAAATGGTGGTCTTCGCGGAAGAACGAGGTCAGGTTGGTGGTCAGGCAGTTGATGAACTCCTGCCACTCTGCTTCACCACCCGAGCCCATGTGCGATTGCAGCCAGTGCAAGTAGTCGGCAAAGCTGCGGTGGCCGGTGTCGCGCAGCCGGCGCGACAGGCGGCTGTAGACCATGGCCTGCTTGCCCGCATGCAGGCTGATGCCGGCGCGCTGGTAGATCAGCTCTCGCACCTTCTCGAAGTCGGCCTTCGAGAAGGTGAACTCCTGGTCAACCGCCTCCGGGCTGGCAACGCTGGGGCGGGTGGCGATGGTCAGATCAGACATGGTTCGTGGCGCATCACAGTGGGCAAGCCGATCGGAAGGCCGGGCAGTCCGGCGCGTGATGGCCAGTCTCACCGAGCCGGGTTGGCCGCAAGCGACTGAAGTAAGCCCGGTTCCGGCCGTATTTCGCGGCTCCGTGACCCAGGGGGGCGCTGCTAGACTGCCGCTCATTCCGCACCCTGCAGTACCGTGGACGCCCTTCCTTCGCACCAGCACCTGAGCATTCCCCCGGCCCTGAGGCTGGAGTCGGCGCTTGCGCTGCTGCGCCATTCGGGGCACGGTGAGCCGGCCGGCCTGCCAGGCTCCGAGCCGTGGCTGCAAGAGTTGATCGACCGCCTGGTCGACCTCTCCAGCCGCGATCCACTGACCGGCCTGGCCAACCGCCGCTATTTCGAAGTGGCGCTGGCGCGCGAGGTCGATCGCGTTGCCCGCTCCGGCGAATCAGCGCTGCTGCTGGTGGTGGACATCGACCATTTCAAGCGCATCAACGACACCTATGGCCATGCGGTGGGCGACCAGGTGATCCGTGCCGTCAGCGAAGCCTTGGCCGTCACCGTGCGGCCGATGGATCTGGTGGCGCGGGTTGGCGGCGAAGAGTTCGCGATCATGCTGCCCAAC
Organism: Aquabacterium sp.; assembly: GCF_035476535.1. Lineage (GTDB taxonomy): Bacteria > Pseudomonadota > Gammaproteobacteria > Burkholderiales > Burkholderiaceae_C > Pseudaquabacterium. The sequence goes on along the minus strand of NZ_DATILJ010000165.1, from coordinate 2,219 downwards.
TGCCCGGCCGCCTTCGGCCCGCAGGTGGCCACGCGGGTGCGCCACCGGGTCGCACGCACCTCGGTGCCGCTGTATGAAGGCGGCGCGGTGACGGTGACTGTCAGCGTCGGCGGTGCGTTCGCGCAGCAATGGGTGCGTTCCTCGACCGAGCTGTGGATGCAACGCGCCGATCGCCAGCTCTACCGCGCCAAGGCCGAAGGCCGTGACCGCGTGTGCCTGGAAGCATCGGCCGTGTCCTCGGTGAGCGTCGAGGAAAAAGTCATGCTGTACGGCACGTCTCAGTTTCAGGACTTTGAATGAGTGATACAGCGCAGACGGCCCCGCAAGAGCCGGGAGCGCCGGTGAAAGGCGCGCGGATCACCGCGGTCACCAGCGGCAAGGGCGGTGTCGGCAAGACTTTTGTCACCGCCAACCTGGCGGCGGCATTGGCGCGCCGCGGCGAGCGCGTGCTGGTGCTCGACGCCGACCTGGGCCTGGCCAACCTGGACGTGGTGCTGAACCTGTATTCGCGGCTGACGCTGCACGATGTGTTCACCGGCCGCACGCCGCTGGAAGACGCGATCCTGCCGGCGCCGGGCGGTTTCTCGGTGCTGCTGGCCGGCTCCGGCCTGGTCGAGTATTCGCGCATGACCCCCGAGGTGCGCGACAAGCTGCTCGACGTCATCGCCCGTGTGCGGCCGCGCTATGACCACGTGCTGCTGGACACCGGCGCGGGCATCTCCGACGTGGTGCTGTTCACGGTGTCCTTGGCCGACGAGGTGTTGATCGTCGCGACGCCCGAACCCACCTCGCTGGCCGATGCGTATGCCACCGTGAAGGTGCTGGCCTCGACGCAGGCGGCGCGGCCGATGCGGCTGCTGGTGAACCAGACCCAGAAGTCCGGTGAAGGCCGCGCGGTGCGTGCCCAGCTGCAGCAGGTGGTGGACCGCTTCGTCAACGGCAAGCTGCCCAAGCCTGTGCGGCTTGACCACATCGGCGACGTGCCGCAGGACAACGCCGTGCGCGAAACCGTGCAGCGACGCCAGTTGCTGCTCGAAGCCTTGCCGGGCTGCACCGCCGCGCAAGCCATCGTGGCTGCGGCTGCGAAGCTGGTGGGCTGACGCGGCATGGACGACGCAAGCGACGCGGCGGTGACGCCGTTCGAGACGCTGGGCGGTGAGGCCAGCGTGCGCGCGCTGGTCGACCGCTTCTACGACCTGATGGATCTGGAACCGGCGTTCACGGCGATCCGCACGCTGCACCCGGCCACGCTGGACGGCTCACGCGACAAGCTGTTCTGGTTCCTGTGCGGCTGGCTGGGTGGGCCGAACCACTACATCGAGCGCTTCGGCCACCCGATGTTGCGCGCGCGGCATCTGCCGTATGCGATCGGGCTGCGGGAGCGCGACCAGTGGATGGCCTGCATGCTCAGTGCGATGGAAGAGCAGGCCGTGGATCCGGCGCTCGCGCAGCGTCTGGCCGAGAGCTTTTTCGGCACCGCCGATTGGATGCGCAACAAGGGTGGCTGAGCCCGGACGCAAGACAGTCCCTGCGGACCGTCTTGCGCCTGGCGAAGCGGCCCGGCATGCAAAGTCGGGCCGTCGGAGAAGCTGTTCCTAGCGGCCAGTCCCGGCCAGCAACACGACCAGAGCCCCGGCGCCGCCCTGCGGCCCCGTGGCCTGCGTGAACGCAATCACCTCGGCGCGTTGCGCCAGCCAGCGCTGCACCTTGGCCTTCAGCACCGGCTGCCGCCCCGGCGAGCCATGGCCCTTGCCATGCACCACGCGCACGCAGCGCATGCCGCGGCGCTGCGATTCGCGGATGTAGTCGGCCAGTGCGTTGCGCGCCTCGTCGCGGTTCAGTCCGTGCAGGTCGATCTGGCCTTGCAGCGCCCAGTGGCCACGGCGCAACTTGTTCACCACCTCGGGGCCGATGCCGGGCCGGCGAAAGCTCAGGCCGTCATCGGTCAGCAGCAAGGATTCGAGGTTGACCTCGTCGGACATCGATTCACGCACCGCTGCTTGTTCGTCCAGTTCGCGCTGGCGCGGGTGGGGTGCCGGGCGCGGACGGTGGATCTCGGCCAGACGGCGGTCGCGCAGCCGGTGCACCGGGCCGACGCTGCGCGCGAACAAGTCATGCTGGGTCTGCAGCCGGCGCTGGTGTTCGCGCTCGCGCGCGGCGTGCTCCGCGGCTTCGCGCTGGGCACGAGCCATCGCCTCGCGCAAGGCGCCGAGTTCGGC
>NZ_DATILJ010000164.1:0-11393 GCF_035476535.1 Aquabacterium sp. | reverse complement strand
CTGGGCCGCCGCCGCGCATGCCGACTACGAAGCCAACCATGTCGCACCCGATGTCGCGCCGCTGGACATGGCGGTCGTGATGAAGGCCGTGCAACGCCTGGCGCCGGCCGACACGGTCTACACCAATGGCGCCGGCAACTACAGCGGCTGGCTGCACCGCTACGTGCGCTATTTCGGGCTGCAGCACCATGGCCGCACGCAGCTGGCCCCCACCTCCGGCGCGATGGGCTACGGCGTACCGGCCGCCGTGGCCGCGGCGCTGCTGCACCCAGACCGCACGGTGGTCAACGTCGCCGGCGATGGCGATTTCCTGATGACCGGCCAGGAACTGGCCACCGCCACCGGTTATGGCGCGAACGGTGGCCGGGGCCGCTTGATCAGCCTGGTGGTCGACAACGGCACCTACGGCACGATCCGCATGCACCAGGAACGCGATTACCCGGGGCGGGTCAGCGGCAGCGATCTGTTCAACCCCGACTTCGCGGCGCTGGCCCGGGCTTACGGCTGGCGCGCGGCCAAGGTCGAGCGCACCGAGGACTTCGAAGCCGCGTTCGCTGAAGCACTTCAGCCGGGCGCGCCGATGCTGATCCACCTGCGGCTGGACGCCGACGTCAGCACGACGCGGGCGACGCTGAGCGCGATTCGCGAGGCGGCGCGCAAGGCGGGGCGCTGAACCTCAGCTGACTTTCCGACCCGCCGGTGTGATCCGGCTTTTGGGCACGCCGGCGTCAGCCGGCTTTCGGGCAGAAAGCGCGCGCCTTGTCCGGTGCCGCGCGCAGGTGCTCTTCGAGGTAGTAGCCCAGATAATTCTTTGCCAGGCGCTGCTCGGCGGCCGGGATCAGTTCGCCAAGTGCATCGATCCAGCCGCTCGTGCAGTCGGGGCCCGGCTTCGTGCTCGCGGCGCATAGCAAGAGGGCCTTGAAGCCGCGGCGATAGCGCTCGAACTCCTCTCGGCTCATCGCCGGTCCATGGCCCGGGATCAACTGCTCGAAGGATTGCGCGGCCAGCGTGTCGAGCGCGGCGGACCAGCGCTCGGCACAGGCGGTGTCGAAAAACGGCACCGGCAGCGTGACCAGGTCGCCCGAAGCCAGCACGCGCGCGTCGATGTCGTGCAGCCAGACGTCGCCGGCGGTGGCCGCCTGCCGCGCCAGGCCGACGATGAAGCGGCGGCCGGCCAGTGCCTGTTCGCCCGTCGCCTGGACGCGCACATCCGGCGTTTGCGCCGCCTGGTTGTCGATGATCGCCAGTTCACGCCTGAACGCCATGCGCTGGGCCTCGCTGGTGTCCGGCTTGTCCAGCTGTTCGAGCACCTGGCCCCGGTAGCGCGCCAGGAAGCCACTGCGCGCGCCACGGATCGAATCGCTGGCCATCAGCCTGGCCTGCGGAAAGGCTGCGCGCAGCTCGGCATTGCCGCCGATGTGATCCAGATGCCAGTGGCTGTTGACGATCCAGCGCAGCGGTTTGCCGCGCGCACGCACGGTCTCGATCAGCAGGCGCGCATGGTCGATGTGGCGGCCGGTGTCCAGCAGCACCAGGCCCTCAGCGCCATCGAACAGCACGCTGTTGCCGTCGGGCTGGCCGCCGGGCGTCCAGTGCCCGGGCACCAGCGTGACGCCGGCGGGCAGGGTGGCCCCGGCGCCCACGGGCATCAGCAGGGCCAGGCAGCAGATGAGGGTGCGCAGCATGGCCGCGAGCCTAGCCGAAGAAGCCTGCCGTCAGCCATGGCCAATTCGGGCAACCGCGTGGGCCAATTCAGGAATAGCTCTGGATCATCTCGCGCACCCGCGGGTAGATCTGCTGCTGCCAGCGGCGGCCGCTGAACACGCCGTAGTGGCCGACACCCAGCTGCACATGGTGCGTCTTCATGTAGGGCCGGATGTTCGTGCACAGGTCGTGCGCCGCAACAGTCTGGCCGATGGCGCAGATGTCGTCGCGTTCACCTTCCACGGTGAACAGCGCGGTGCGGCGGATCCTGGTGGTGTCCACCCGCTCGCCGGCCACCCGCAACTCGCCCTTGGCCAAGGTGTAGCGCTGGAAGACTTCGGCCACGGTTTCCAGATAGAACTCGGCGGCCAGGTCGTTGACGGCGAAATACTCGTCGTAGAACTCGATCGTGCGCGCGGCCGTCTCGTCGTCACCGGCGGCCAGGTGGCCATAGAGCTCGGAAAAGGCCTTGTGGTGGCGTTGCGGGTTCATGCTCATGAAGGCGCTGAGCTGCAGGAAGCCGGGGTAGACACGCCGTCCGCCACCGGCAAAACGCGGCGGCACGCGGGTGACCAGGTTCTGCTCGAACCATTCGATGGGCTTGGCCGTCGCCAGTTCGTTCACCTTGGTCGGGTTGATGCGGCAATCGATCGGCCCGGCCATCAGCGTCATCGTGCGCGGCTGCGCCGGATGGTCCTGCGCGGCCATCAGCGCCACCGCTGCCAGCGTCGGCACGCAAGGCTGGCACACCGCGAGCAGGTGCGTGCCAGGGCCCAGGTGCGCGGTGAACTGGATCAGGTGCTGCACATACTCGTCGAGGCCGAAGCGGCCGTGGCTCAAGGACACATCACGCGCGTTGTGCCAGTCGGTGATGTAGACGTCGTGGTCGGCCAGCATCGTGCGCACGGTGTCGGCCAGCAGCGTCGCGAAATGGCCCGACAAGGGCGCCACCACCAGCACGCGCGGCCGGGGCGGCTCGTCCGCTGCTGGCATGTCGTCGCAGTTGAAGTGCAGCAGTGTCGCGAACGGTGTGTTCAGCACGGCCTCTTCGCTCACGCGCACCATGCGGTCGCCGCGTTGCACCGAATCGATGCCGAAGGGGGGCCGACGGTGCGTGAGCTTCAGCCGCGAGAACACCGCACAGGCTGCCGCGATCTGTCGCGCCATCGAACTCTGCGGCAGCCCCAGTTGCAGCCAGGCGGCGGCCGCTGAAGCCGCACTTTGCAGCGGGTGAAGCCAATCAACCTGGGCCTGGTAAGCGTGGTACAGCATGGGTGCGAAACCACAGCCCATGAGGGACTGCAGCGCCAGACCGGTGCAAGGCAAGTAATGGACCATGGCCTGTGCACCACGCTGGCACAACGCTTGCGACGAAGCGCCGATCAGGAGTCTCCCGACCATGGCCAAGACCACGCTCACGCTCAGCAGCAAGAACTATTCGTCGTGGTCGCTGCGGGGCTGGCTGCTGGCCCGTTTCGCCGGGCTGGCGTTCGATGAGTTGATGGTGGCCGCCGACGACGCCGACGCCAAGGCCGAGATGCTGCTGCTGGCGCCATCGATCCTGGTGCCTTGCCTGCGTCACCAGGGCGTGACCGTGTGGGACACGCTGGCGATTGCCGAGTACCTGCACGAGATCCAACCCAAGGCCGGCCTGCTGCCGGCCGAGCGCGCCGCCCGGGCGCATTGCCGCGCGATCTGTGGCGAGATGCATTCGGGCTTCGTTTCGCTGCGCTCGGCGCTGCCGATGAACCTGAAGGGCCACTACCCGGGCTACAAGGTCTGGAGCCGCGCGCACAGCGACATCCAGCGCGTGCTGGCGATCTGGCAGGAGTGCCTGGCCCGCTACGGCGGCCCGTTCCTGTTCGGCGAGACCCGCTGCATGGCCGATGCGATGTACGCGCCGGTGGTCACGCGGCTGCAGACCTACGACGTGCGCGTGCCCGATGCCGCCAGTGCGGCGTGGTGCCAGCGCATCCTGGCGATGCCGGAGATGCAGGAGTGGATCGCTGCTGCCAGGCTGGAGCCCGAAGCGATCGACGAACTCGAGGTCGAGTTCTGATCGCGCCGGCGTTCAGAAACCCCAACCCTTCGGTGCGGGCACCTCGCACACCGGGTCGACGTCGATGGTCGTGAAGTCCGCCGGGCCGACGATTTCCAGGTACTCCATGTCCGGCGAGTAGTCGAACAGGTAGTGCCGCACGCCGGGACGCTGGTGCACGCAGTCGCCGGCCGAGACCAGCGTCTCCTGGTCTTCGTACATGAACTTGGCCCAGCCGCGCAGCATGATGACGATGTGGAACTCCGCCTCGTGACGGTGCCAGCCGGTGCCCTTCTCGGGTGCGTTGTGGGCGATCACCAATTGCGCGATGACCTTGCCCCGGGTGGCCTCGGCGATGCCGAGGTCGCGGTAGAGAAAGAAGTCGCGCAGGCCCTCGCTGCGGTAGTGCGTGTCGCCCGGCTTGATGTGGGCGAATTGGGTGTCCTCGGGCTCTCGAACCTTGTCCAGCATGGTGTGCTCCCGGCGGCGTGCGGTGCCGCCGGTTGGCGCCATGCAACTCGCGTTCCTGCGGCGAGTCAGTCGGGGCCGTGTCGCCCCTTGCGCGGCGTGCGACCGCTTGCCATGAATGGCCGATTGCGACCCTTTGCGGTCAACCCTCCAGTGAGCAAGGGCCAGCTGCCTGCGGGCCGGCAGTTTGCGCCAGACGCCCGCCGTGACGCGTGGCACGTCCAGGGGCGTGCGTCGCCCCTGCCGCTCAAGCCTTCACTTCGACCACCGGTTCGAAGCCGCCGAAGATCATGCGTTTGCCGTCGAAGGGCATGGGCGGGTTGCCGGGCGTGGACGGATCCATGCGCGGGTCTTCCATCATCTTCTTCATGGCGGCGTCGCGCGTGGCCTTGTCCGGCCATTCGACCCACGAAAAGGCCACAGTCTCCTCGGCCGTAGCCTGGACTGCGCGGCGGAAATCGGTGACTTTGCCGTCGGGGACGTCGTCGCCCCAACCCTCGATCACACGGATTGCGCCCAACTCGATGAATATCGGGTCGAGCTGGCGCGCGTGCTCGATGAACTTCTGCTTGTTGGCGGTGGGAACCGCGATCACGAAACCATCGATGTATGACATGTCTCACTCCTGTTGCGTTGACCAGTCGGCGCGCCCGCGTGAGGGCGCCTCGTATCCCATCGACGAACGACCGGAAGCCAAATCGACATGGCCTGCCCTGCAGTAGGACACGCGCCCTGTGGCGGCGCTGGAGCAACGCCGCTACAGAATGCCTGCCGGGTCAGCCGCGGCGGCGCCCTCAGCGTAGACCCCTTGGCCCCGCAGGTCACTCTGGAGCAACCCGAGCACTTGCCTTTCAACAATGCCCGCGCCTGGCCGGGAGAAGCTGAGTGGTCTGTCGAAATGCGCCGCTGCCGCTCGTCGTGTAGGGTCCACTGCTTCAGGAGACTTCCATGCCCCGTTACATGATCCAGGTCCGCGCCACCGCAATGAGCGAGGCTGGCGACTTCCCCGATGACCCAACGCTGGTGCCGCGCATGATGGCCTTCCACGACGAGATGGCCAAGGCCGGCGTGCTGCTCGATGGTGCCGGACTGCAGCCCAGCAGCCAGGGCTTTCGCGTGCAGTACGACACCGCCGGCCAGGCGCGCGTCATGGACGGCCCCTTCGCCGAGACCAAGGAGCTGATTGCCGGCTACACGCTGATCGAAGTGCGCTCGCACGACGACGCACTGGCCTGGGCGCGGCGCTTTCCGGCACCGTTCCCTGGCCAGCCCTGTTGCATCGAAGTGCGCCCGCTGATGGGCGGCATCGACCTGCCACCTGAAGATGCCGAGCGTGTCATCCGCGAACAGCTCGCCGCTATCAAGCGGCGCGGATGACGGCTTCGATTGAGACCGCTGGTGAAGCGTCGTGGCCGCACTCCAGGAGGTGGGGCCCAGGAGATCGCGCGTGAACCACGCGGTCATGCCTTTGCACTGGGCTTGAAGATGTGGATGGTCTCGCCGCGCGCTAGCATCTCCACCAGCTGGGCGATGCGCCTGGCGCGCGTCTCGGCCTTCACCGCCGTCTGTATGCGCCACAGTACCGCGTAGCGATTGGCCGCGTTGATCGTTGCAAAGAAGGCCTTGGCCCTCGGCTCGGCTTCCAGCGCCGCCAACAGGTCCTCGGGCACCGCGGACGTGCGCGCTCCGTCGTAGGCCTGCGCCCAGCGTCCGTCGGCCTTGGCGGCCTCGATCTGCGCGTAGCCCGGCGCCTGCATGCGGCCCGCCTCGATGAGCGCCGCGACCTTGTCGACGTTGATCTTCGACCAAATGCTGCGCGCGCGCCGCGGCGTGAAGCGCTGGAGAAAGTGCTGGTCGTCGAGGCCCTTCCTCTGGCCGTCGATCCAGCCCCAACAGAGCGCGATCTCCACCGCCTCGGGGTAGGTGACGCTGGGGTCATTGGCGCCACGCTTGGCGATCTTGATCCAGAGGCCGTCGGATGCGGCGTGGTTCTTCTTCAGCCAGGTCTCGAAAGCCTTGGCGCTCTTGAACAAGGTTGGGGAGGCGTCGGGCTGGATGGCGGATTTGGCGGCGGGCATCGCAAGGAGTGTGCCGCATGAGAGCCAGCGAGATTCGCTGCACAGTGGCATGGGGATTAGTGCGTCGTCACGGCGTGGAAAGGCCGGCCTGGCCAGAGCCCGCGCGGCAATCGCGAAGCTCACACGATGGCGTTCGATCGCGCTAGCCTGCGCACCTGCGCACCTGCGCACCTGCGCACCTGCGCCTCGGCACCCGGCTGCCATGCCAGAGAGGAGTCGGCCATGAACGGCTGGTCTTGGCCGACTGCAGGCGTTCGAAGGTTGATGCTATTGGCGACGTGCGCGCAACAACAGCACTACACCCAGCAGGATTACCCCGGCCGCCAGCCATTCACCAACGGTGATGCGCTCGCCGGCCAGCGCCACGCCCAGCAGCATTGCGATCACCGGATTGACGAAGGTGTAGCTCGAGGCCAGGCCCGGCGAGGCCTTGGCCAGCAGCACCATGTAGGCGTTGAAGGCGATCAGCGATCCGAACACCACCAGGTAGAGCCAGGCGCCGAGGGCCGCCGGTTCGATGTGGGCGGGCCAGGCTTCGCCGGCCACCGCAGCGAAGCCGAACAGCACGACACCGCCGCAGATCATCTCGCTGGCAAAGCCCATCGCGCCCGGCGCGAGCGGCAGGCTGCGCTGGCTCAGCACGCTGCCGGCGGCCCAGGTCAGGCAGGCCACGGCAATCGCCGCCAGGCCTGCGGGGGACGCGCTGAAACCGGCGCCCTGGGTCAGCAGCAGCACGCCGGCCAGGCCGACGATGATGCCGGCCAGCTCACCCCGCGCCGGCTTCACGCCATAGGCCCGGTTGAACAGCGCGATCATCAGTGGGCACACCGCGATGAAGGCCACCACCAGGCCGGAGCCGACGCTGACTTCGGCGACCGCCGTGAAGCCCATGCCGCCGCCCAGCATCAGGCTGCCGACCACCAGCGCATGGCCCCACTGGCGCAGGCTGGGCAGCGGCTGGCCGCGCCAGCGCATCCACACCAGCAGCATCACGCCGGCAGCGAGGAAGCGGCTACCCATCATCAGGAACGGCGGCAGGCTGATCAGCGCCACCTTGATGGCCAGGTAGGTCGAGCCCCAGACCAGCCAGGTGGCGGCCAGGCAGGCCAGGATCAGCGGGGGCAGGGCGGGGCGGGCGGCGACGGCATTGGAACTCATGGCCCGGCATGTTAGAAGGCCACACGGCCCCGGACCATGCCGGATTCTCTGTTCAGGGCCGGCCCGGCCGTTGATTCCAAGGTTCAGGCGGTGCTAGGCTTTGAACATGCCAGAAGCCCTGATCCTCGACAGCTACGACACCCGCATCCTTGCCGAGCTGCAGGCCGACGCCCGCATCTCGATGGCCGAACTCGGGCGCCGCGTGCACCTGTCGCAGCCGGCGGTCACCGAGCGGGTGCGCAAGCTGGAGGCGGCGAATGTCATCACCGGCTACCGCGCGACGGTGAACCTGACGGCGCTGGGCTACGGCATCCGCGCGGTGGTGCGCGTGGCGCGGGCCGAGTACGCCCGCGTCGTCAAGCTGATCCAGCAGACGCCCGAGGTCATCAATGCCTTCAACGTGACCGGCGAGGACAGCTGGATCCTCGAGATCGCGGTGATCGACGTGGCGCATCTCGACGCCGTGGTCACGCGCTTTTGCCTGCTGGCCGAAACCTCGACCTCGATCATCCTGAACACGCCGCGGGAGCACCAGCCGATGCTGCCGTCGCGCCCGGAAGACGTGAAGCCGCCGATCCGCAAACTGACACGAGCCTGAATCTGCGCCGTCGTGATCGGGCGCTTGACGCTGGACAAGCCATGCCCTGCCGCAGCCGTTAGCATGCGGGCCGCCGCAGCGTGCAATCGCCACGGCGCCGAGTCCCGCCGATGCAGCCCGCACCCTCCACGCCAGCCTCCATCCCCTCCACAGCCTTGACCAGCCTGCTGGCCGCGCGTGCGCTGGCCTGCCGGCGTGGGCGGCGCCTGCTGTTCACCGGCCTGGATTTGCAGCTCGGCGCGGGCAGCGTGACCTGGCTGCGCGGCACCAACGGCAGCGGCAAGACCAGCCTGCTGCGCATCCTCGCGGGCCTGTCGCAACCGGCCGAAGGCCAGGTGCTGTGGCAGGGCCAGCCGCTGAATGCGGCGGCACGCGGCCACATCGCCTACATCGGCCATGCGAATGCACTGAAGGACGACCTGACGCTGGGCGAGGCGGTGGCCTTTCTCGGCACCCTGGGCGGCGTGGCCGATGCGGCGGAGCGCACCCCCCAGGCGCTGGAGCGGCTGGGCCTGGCCTCGCGGCGCAACGCCCCGGTGCGCACGCTGTCGCAAGGCCAGCGCCGGCGCGGCGCGTTGGCGCGGCTGGCGCTGGACGATGTGCCGCGCTGCTGGATCCTGGACGAACCCTATGACGCGCTGGACCGCGCCAGCGTCGCCACGCTGTCGGGCCTGATCGAGGCCCATGCCGCGTGCGGCGGCGCGGTGTTGCTGACCAGCCACCAGGCGGTCGAGCTGGCCGGCGCGAGCGAGTTCGACCTGGAGCCTTGGCGCGCGCCATGAGCCTTCTCTTCGCCATCACCCGCCGCGACCTGCTGCTGGCCCGCCGCCGCCGGGTCGAGGCCTTGCTGCCGCTGGGCTTCTTCATCGTGGCGGCCGGGCTGTTCCCCATCGGTGTCGGCCCCGAGCCGCAGACCTTGCGCCAGATCGCGCCCGGCGTGGTCTGGGTCTGCGCGCTGCTGGCGGCGATGCTGTCGGTGACGCAGATGTTCGCCAGCGACCACCAGGACGGCTCGCTGGAGCAGATGCTGCTGGCGCCGCAGCCGCTGCTGACCGTCGTGCTCGGCAAGGTGCTGGCGCACTGGCTGTCGTCCGGCGTGCCGCTGGTGCTGGCCACGCCGGTGATCGGCGTGCAGTTCGGCATGGGCGCACAGGCCATCGCCATCCTGGCGCTCACGCTCTTGCTGGGCACGCCGGTGCTCAGCCTGCTGGGTGCCGTGGGCGCGGCGCTGACGCTGGGTTTGCGCAGCGGCGCCGCGCTGGTGTTCCTGCTCGTGCTTCCGCTGACAATACCGGCTTTGATCTTCGGCACCGGTGCGGTGGTGGCGGTGGAGGGCGGGCAGTCGGCCCAGGCGCACCTGTCGCTGCTGGGCGCCTTGCTGATCGCCACCGCGCTAGCCGCCCCCTGGGCCACCGCCGCCGCACTGCGCATCTCGCTGGACTGAGCTGTTGAACGCCTTGACGATGAACGATAGAAGTGCCCCGATCCGCTGGACCCAGCTGGCCGCGCCATCGCGTTTCTACGCGTTTGCCGGCGGCGTGCTGCCATGGGCCTGGGGCTTGGCGCTGCTGCTGTCGGCGGCCGGCCTGTACGTCGGCTTTGCCATTGCGCCCACCGATTTCCAGCAGGGCGAGGCCTACCGCATCATCTTTATCCATGTGCCTGCTGCGTGGATGTCGATGCTGATCTACCTGGTGATGGCCTTCTGGGCCGCCTGGGGCTGGATGCTCAATGCCCGCATGGCCTCGATGTACGCCCGCGCGCTGGCGCCCACCGGGGCGATGTTCACCTTCATCGCGCTGTGGACCGGCGCGCTGTGGGGCAAGCCGACCTGGGGCACCTGGTGGGTCTGGGATGCGCGGCTGACCTCCGAGTTCATCCTGCTGCTGCTGTACCTGGGCTACATCGCGCTGACCGAGGCCATCGACGACCCGCGCCGCGCGGCCAACGCCGGCGCGCTGCTGGCGCTGGTGGGCGCGGTGAACATCCCCATCATCTATTTCTCGGTGCGCTGGTGGAACACGCTGCACCAGGGCTCGTCGATCAGCCTGACGGCCGCGCCGACGATGGCCCACACCATGCTGACAGCCATGTTGCTCATGACCTTTGCGTTCTGGGCCTACAGTTTCGCGGTGGTGTTCATGCGCGCCCGGGCCATCGTGCTCGAGCAGGAGAGCGACACCGACTGGGTCAGGGCGTTGCGTCGCTGACCCTTGCCACAGGCCATGACGATGAACTGGACTTCCTTCGATCAATTCCTGCACATGGGCGGCTACGGCCTCTATGTCTGGGGTTCCTATGGCGTGACGCTGGCGGTGATGCTGGCCGAGGCGCTGATGACCCGCCAGCGCCTGCGCGCAGCGCAGCGCGCGGCGAACGACGCGCTGGAGGCCGACGCATGAAACCCCGCCACAAACGTGCCGCCATCGTGGTCGGCGTGCTGGCCGCCGTGGGTGTGGCCGTGGGCCTGGTGCTCAACGCCTTCAACAGCAACCTGGTGTTCTTCTACACGCCAACGCAGATCGCCGCGAAAGAAGCCCCCACCGGCCGCACCTTCCGCATCGGCGGCCTGGTGCAGGCCGGCAGCGTGGTGCGCGACGGCGTGACGGTGCGCTTCGTCGTCACCGACACCGCGCAGAACGTGCCGGTGCGCTACGACGGCGTGCTGCCCGACCTGTTCAAGGAAGGCAAGGGCGTGGTGGCGCAGGGCCAGCTGGGCGGCGACGGCGTGTTCGCCGCCCGCGAGGTGCTGGCCAAGCACGACGAGAACTACATGCCGCCCGAGGCCGCCGATGCGCTGCAGCGGGCCGACAAGATGAAGGCCAAGATGGCCGGCACCTTGTCCGATGGAGGCAAGAAATGATTCCGGAACTGGGGCAGTTGCTGCTGATCATGGCGCTGGCCGCCGCGCTGACGCAGGGTGTGCTGCCCTTGCTGGGCGCGCATCGCGGCCGCGCCGACTGGATGGCGCTGGGTGGCCCGCTGGCCTGGCTGCAGTTTGCGCTGGTGGCCGGCGCCTTCGCATGCCTGGCCGCGTCTTTTGTGCGGCATGATTTTTCGGTGCTCTACGTCGCGCAGAACTCGAACTCGGCGCTGCCGCTGCCCTATCGCCTGGCGGCGGTGTGGGGCGGGCATGAGGGTTCGCTGCTGCTGTGGATCCTGATGCTCGACATCTGGACCATCGCCGTGGCCAGCTTCAGCCGCACGCTGCCGCGCGTGTTCGTCGCCCGCATCCTGGCCGTGCTGGGGCTGGTGTCGGCCGGCTTCCTGCTGTTCACGCTGATCACCTCCAACCCCTTCGAGCGCCTGCTGCCCGGCGCGCCGGACGGCCGCGACCTGAACCCGCTGC
>NZ_DATILJ010000163.1:0-37955 GCF_035476535.1 Aquabacterium sp. | reverse complement strand
CGGTCGCGATATCTTCTTGCGTCATCGGCCGTGGCGCGGTGTGCGGCTGCATGCCCTTGGCGTCCGTGTGCATCTCGCCAGGGCAGACTTCGGCCGATGGCCCGATCACCTCGGCGCCTGCCGGGAGGTTCGCGATGTGGGTCACGCGGCCGGTGTGCATCAGTTGCACGAAGATCTTGCCGCCCTTGGCATGAACGGCGTCGGTCACGAGCTTCCAGCCACGAACATGCTCTTCGTTGAACAAGCCGGGTATGCGCGCGTAGCCCAGGCCATTCGGGGAGGGTGATGTGCCCTCGGTGACGATCAAGCCAGCTGATGCCCGCTGGCCGTAGTACTCGGCCATCAGCGCGTTGGGGGTGTTGTTCGCCGCGGCCCGGCTGCGCGTCAGTGGCGACATCACGGCGCGGTTCGAAAGGGCCAAGGCACGCGTGTCAAATTTGTCGAAAAGCATGTTGATACTCCAGTTGTACTCAGTGCACCTGCAGCGCTCAGCTCGCTGTCTGATAGCGCTGCGCGACCTGCGACTGCTTGATTTCCGAAAGCAGGCCCTGGCGCGCTCCGTCGAGGGCATCCCAGCGTGCGGCGTTTTGCAGGGGCGGAATCGTCACGAGTTCGCGGCGATCGAAGCCGACCAGCGCGGCATCGACCAATTCGCCCACTTCCATCACCTCGGGCAAGGTCTTGATGTCGATGCCCGCACGCTCCCAGATCTCGGTGCGGGTGGCGGCCGGCAGCACGGCCTGGACGTAGACGCCCTTGGGCGCGAGTTCCAGGCTGAGGCCTTGCGAGAGGAACAGCACGAAGGCCTTGGTTGCGCCATAAACCGTCATGCCGAATTCAGGCGCCAGGCCAACGACCGAGCTGATGTTGATGATCGCGCCTTCGCCGGCCTTCACGAATCGCGGAGCAACCGCGCTGGCGAGCCGGACGAGAGCGGTCGTGTTGAGCGCGATGAGCCGTTCGTTGGCCTCGGCTGTCTGCTCGATGAAGCTGCCCGACTGGGCGGCTCCGGCATTGTTGATGAGGATCCCGATGCGGGCGTCATCTCGCAGGCGCGCCTCGACGATGCTCAGGTCGCCAGACTTGGTGAGGTCGGCCTGGATGACATCGACGGCAACGCCGCTTTCTTGACTCAGGCGGGTCGCGAGAGTGTCCAGTCTTGCCTTGTCGCGCGCGACCAGAACGAGGTCGTGGCCCCGGCGCGCGAAGCGCTCGGCGTAGATGGCACCGATACCGGTGGACGCGCCTGTGATGAGGACGGAGGGACGGGTGGTCATGTGTGTCTGCTCGCTTGGTTAGGTAGGGTCCCCGCCAGGGTCGGGGCGTCCGCTCACCCGTTGATTCACGGGTGGAACAGCATCAATGATGACGAACATAATCTAAATCGTCAAGCACTTTGATGATCATCGACATCAATGTATAGTGGCGCCCTGGTCTGGCGTGAAGGAAGAGGCGTATTGCGATGAAGGTCACCAAAGCACAGGCCCAGGAAAATCGGGCGCACATCGTCGCGACGGCCTCTGCATTGTTCCGGGAACGTGGCTACGACGGCGTCGGGATCGCGGACCTGATGGCGGCTGCCGGCTTCACGCATGGCGGGTTCTACAAGCACTTCCGCTCCAAGGCCGACCTGATGGCCGAAGCGGCGGCGACCACGATTTCGCGGGCTGTCGCAGACAGCACCGGCTCAGACCTCGCCGAGTTCTTCAAGTCCTATGTGTCCCGGGCCCACCGTGATGCCCGAGGCGTGGGTTGCACGATGGCGGCTCTCTGCGGGGACGCTGCACGTCAGTCGGAGAGCGTCAAGTCGACGTTTGCCGCCGGGATTGACAGCCTGGCGACGACCCTCGAGCGCGAAGTTGCGACGCTGGGCGACGTGGATCAGCGCGAAGCGCGGGCCAAGGTGATCGGCAGCTTTGCGCAGGCCGTGGGCGCCGTGGTGTTGTCCCGGGCCTGCCCGGACGACTCTGCGCTGGCGGATGAGATCTTGGAGGTCTGCCGCAGGGAGATTCTCGCGTCACTGTTGCCGCCGATGCACAGCAGGCAAGCGACGGCAACCTGACCGTCGTTCGACGAAGGCGCCGTCGCACGGACAAAGTTCTGGCGCCGGCCCCCGCCTTGACTGCGAAGGCCGCATTTCGAGCACCGCGCTCCTCACGCGTAGCGCGTCATGTCGCGGTCAGAGCATCTCCAGCGCGAGGGCAATGCCCTGGCCGCCGCCGATGCAGAGGGTCACGATGCCCCGCCTCAAGCCGTCGCGCCGCATCGAGTGCAGCAAGCGCGTGGTCAGTACGGCGCCCGTTGCGCCGATGGCGTGGCCGTGGGCGATGGCGCCGCCCTCGACATTGACGATGTCTTCCGGCAGGCCCAGTTCCCGCAGGCAGGCCAGGGTGATCGCGGCGAACGCTTCGTTGATCTCGATGCGCTCGATGTCCGTGTGCTTCCAGCCGGCGCGTGCAAGGGCCAGTTTGACCGCCGGCACCGGCCCGATGCCGAACATGCCCGGCTCGACCGCCGCGACGGCGTGGGAGACCAGGCGCGCCATCGGCTTCAACGCCTGCTTCTCCGCGAAGCCTCGCTCCGCAACGATCATCGCGGCCGCGCCGCTGTTGAGGCCAGGCGCGTTGCCGGCAGTGATCGTGCCGTCCTTTCGAAACGCCGGCTTGAGCTTGGCCAGCGTGTCGACCGTCGTGTCGGGCCGATTGGTTTCGTCCTTGGAGAAGCTCACCGGTCCCTTGCGGCCGGTGAGTTCGACCGCGACGATCTCATCCGCGAACTTGCTTGCAGCCTGCGCGTTGCTGAAGCGCTGTTGCGAACGCGCAGCCCAGCGATCCTGGTCCTCACGCGCAATGCCGTACCGGCTGACGAGATCCTCGGTGTGCCAGCCCGAATGTTGACCGCTGAACGCATCGTGGAGACCGTCTCGCAGCAGGCTGTCGAGCATGTGGGCATCCCCCATGCGGTAGCCCCAGCGCGCGCCGGGCACCAGGTAGGGCGCCTGGTCCATGTTCTCCATGCCGCCGGCAACCGCGACCTGGGCATATCCCGCCGCGATCTCGAGTGCTGCAGTGGCGATCGCCTGCGCGCCCGATCCGCACACCCGATTCACCGTCAGGGCAGGCACCTGAACAGGCAGCCCGCCGCCGATGGCCGCCTGCCGCGCCGGGTTCATGCGGGCGCCGGCCTGGATCACATGCCCCATCACAACGGAGTTGACGACATCCGCGTCCAGTCCCGAACGGCGCAGGGTCTCGCGGATGACCGCTGCACCCAGGTCAGGCGCCGGCGTCTCCTTCAGCGCGCCGCCGTAGCTGCCGATCGGTGTGCGGACCGGCGTGCAAAGAACGATGTCAGGCTGGGACATGTGAACTCCTTGAAGTTGTTGCGGGTTGGTCAAAGATCAGGCACGTCGTCGTCGCGTGCGCATAGAGCTTGCCGTCAGGACCGACGATGCGTCCTTCGGCCGTGGCCACTTGGCGGCCGACGTGAATGACCTCTGCTCTCATGGTTTCCCGATCACGCGTTGACATCGACGACCGTGCGGCCCTGGACTTTTCCTTCGAGCATGCGGCCGGCGATTGCGGGCAGCTCGGCAAGGCCGACCAAGTGAGTCGTGCGTGCCAGCTTGCTCAGGTCCAGGTCCCGTGCCAGCCGCGACCAGGCCTGGATGCGAAGCTCCTGAGGTGCATTGACAGAATCGATGCCCGCAAGCGTCACGTTGCGCAGGATGAAGGGCAACACCGAGGCCGGAAGATCCATGCCCTGAGCCAGGCCGCAGGCGGCGACCACGCCTCGATAGCGTGTCATTGCCAGCACATTGGCCAACGTGACACTGCCAACGGAGTCGACCGCACCGGCCCAACGCTCAGTCGCGATCGGCGCGCCCGGCTCCGACAGTGGCGTGCGGTCGATGACTTCTGCCGCGCCGAGACTGCGCAAATACGCGCTTTCCTCAGAGCGTCCGGTCGACGCGACGACGCGGTAGCCGAGGCCCGACAGCAGCGCGATCGCGATGGAGCCGACGCCACCATTGGCGCCGGTGACGAGGATGTCACCACTCTGCGGCGTGAGACCGCCGTGTTCGAGCGCCAGCACGCACAGCATCGCCGTGTACCCGGCCGTGCCGATGGCCATCGCGTCCTGGGTCGAGAACGCGTCGGGAATCTTGACCAGCCACTCGCCTCTGACACGCGCCTTCTGTGCGTATCCGCCGTGATGGGTCTGGCTCAAGCCCCAGCCGTTCGCGACCACGCGATCGCCAACCGCGATACCCGGGAAGGAAGACGCCTCCACGGTACCGGCGAAGTCGATGCCGGGGATCAGGGGGAACTGGCGGATCACCGGGCCACGCCCGGTGACGGCCAGGGCATCCTTGTAGTTGACGGTCGAATAGTCGACGTCCACCAGGACGTCTCCGGGCATCAGATCTTGTTCATTCAGCTGGACGACACGGGTTGAAACTTTGTCGCCTGTCTTGCTGGCGAGCAGCGCCTGGAAGGTCATCGATATCTCCTGAGGTGGCCTTGTTGGGACCGGTGTGAAGCGGCGTGGTCGGTTAAGCCGCGAACCGCAGCGTCGAGGGGGCATCGGGCTTCATCAGGTTCGCGTCGAACGGCGTGTTGATGTCTCGGCCAGGATTCGGAATTCGCGACTCGTCGACGTGCCTGGTCCACAGGGACTCAGAAGGACGCATTTGACGAGATGCGTATTGCATGATGTTCATCATACTTAAAGACGAAGCGTCGGCAGCGTGGTTCGGTTGATTCAGGTGGGCGCCAGGTGCTTCATGGCTGCATGGCGCAAGGCGTGGATCGCCCGTTCCGCTGCTGACAAGATGCGCTCGTGTGTGGCTTCCTTGGCCCGTGTTCTGGCGTTGGGCTTTGATATTTGCATGATGCATATCATACGGTGTTTGCGAAACGTGTGCTGTGATGTCCAGCCAAGTCGATGCTGGAGTGCTTGCCCGTTTCGTATTGAACGCCCGGCAAGGAACACTCATCCGGACGAAGGGGGTGAAGACTGAAGAGCCGCTCCGGAGACTTCAACGCGCTGGTCTTCACCGTGCTTCTGGCGTGACGAGGTGCGACTGAACGCTGCGGGGGCGCGCCAAAGTCGCCCCGCTGGCTGCCTTGGGTTTGCGCATCATCCGGCCTGAACCAGACCTGCAGCTCAGCGCTTCTTGCTCAACTCGGTGATCAGAGCGGTAAAAACCAAGTCGCTCGTCGCCGCGACCTCCCTGGCAGACGTCGTGCCCCATTGACGCAAGGACAGGACGCCATTGAACGCGGCCAAGATGGCACGCGCCGCTTCTTCCAAGGGGACCCGAAAGCGACCCGAATCGACGAGGCGTTGAACAAGCGCTCGCATGTCGGCGAATGTTTCATCGAGCAGTTCTGGATGGCGCTGAGCTTGCTCGACGAGCAGGGCGTAAAGGTGGGGGTGCTTGAACGTGAAGTCGACGGCATCATCCCAATGTGTTCTCAACTGCTTCATCAGATCCTCAGACGCTTTGGGAACGCGCCTGCGTGACGTGAACTCGGCCCGTCCCTGCCTGATGAGCGCCATCGCAAGGGAGTCCATGTCACCAAAGTGATGGTAGAGCGTGGGCGCCGTGATGCCGACAGCCGCGCAAATGGCACGGGTTGTCAAACCAGCCGGCCCGCGCGCTTCCAGCAGGGCCGCGGCGGCCCGAAAAATTGCGGTCTCGGTGTCGGATGCCACAGATGAGTTCGGAAAAGGCGATTGAAGGGGTTCTGCGAAAGGAAAGTCGGCTCTGCTCATTGGGGCCGCACGCACCAAGCAACGGTCGCCGGCCTTCGATCCATTCTACGTACGCGGCATGTTGCTTGTGCCGCGTGTGTCAGCGAGTTCGAGTCCAGGCGATTCACCAGGAACCACGGCTCCGGGCGGCAACCACCTCGACTCTGGCGCGTCGGTGTCGTGAGCGGGCTGGGCATTCGCCCTCCGACCCGGGAGCCTTCCCTGTTTTGATCATCATATCGATGCTATATTGTTAATATATCTTCGATATAGTCGCAGTCCGAGTGCGGCGACCATCCTTGCGCACCGACCGCGCAAACCTCGCAGGCCTTCCTTGGCCGTTCCACACGACAGGAGTACGATTTGAGTACATACACCGCCGTCAACATCGGCAAGCGCGCGCTGGTGACTGGCGCATCCAGCGGCATCGGCGCGGCCATCGCACGTGAGCTCGCGACGCTCGGCATTGATCTCGTGCTGACGGCGCGGCGCCGCGACGCACTCGAAGCGGTCGCCGCGACCTGCAAGGGCGTGAAGGTCGAGATCGTTACCTCGGATCTCGGCAAGCCCGATGCCGCGCATGCGCTGTGGGCCGCCGCCACCGCCGGCGGCACTATCGACATCCTGATCAACAACGCCGGGTTCGGTTACTTCCGCCGGTTCGACGAAGTCGACTGGGCGCGCGACGCGGAACTCATCCAACTCAACATGACCTCGCTCGTCGCGCTCGCGCGATGTTTCGCCGACGCGCGCAAGGCCAGCACAGCACCCGCGCACATGTTGAACATTGCGTCGACCGGCGCCTACCAGTCCGTGCCGAACATGGCGCTATACGCCGCGTCGAAGGCCTTCGTCCGCAACTTCAGCGAGGGTCTCCATGACGAGCACCGCGGCACGCCGCTGTCAGTGACCTGCATCTGCCCTGGCGGCACCGAAACCGCGTTCCACGCCGCGTCCGGCGGGGGCGACTACTCGTGGATCGCGAACGCGTCGACGAAAAGCCCGGAGTTCGTGGCGCACGCCGCGGTCCGCGCGATGCTGCGCGGCAAGCGCACGGTTGTGCCCGGCTTGTTCAACAAACTGTCGTGCTTCGGCGTGCGCTTCTTGACGCGGCGGTTCGCGTCGCGGGTAGCAACTCAAGTGCTCGGCAAGCCGCGCTTGGCGCTGCCTGCGCGAAGAGTGACTTGAGCCAAAGCAGCCGAGCGCGCACTGCGGATTGATTCACAGCGCAGTTCCATCGAAGTTGCTTGGGCAGCAAGCACTTGTTCACGACGATGCCTCCCAACGATCCAAACAGCATTTCGCATGCGGGGTCGATGCAAATTCGGAGACATCACGTTGGACAAGCAAGTCGTCGACTACATCGTCGTTGGAGCCGGCTCGGCCGGTTGCGTCATCGCACACCGTCTGATCAAGGCGGGCCACTCGGTTCTGTTGCTGGAGGCCGGTCCAACCGACGCCACCAAGTTCGTCAAGATGCCGGCGACCTTCGTGCGCGTGATCGGCACGGAGCGGTCGTGGATCTACGAGACGACCCCGCAGCCGCATGCCAACGGCCGCAAGATGTACGTGCCGCAGGGCCGCATGACGGGCGGAGGCAGTTCACTCAACGCGATGGTCTACATCCGCGGGGCGGCCGCCGACTACGACGCGTGGGCCGAAGCGGGCTGCACCGGCTGGTCCTGGAAAGACGTGCTGCCGATGTTCAAGCGCGCCGAAAGCAACATGCGCTTCTCGGGCGAGATGCACGGCACCGAAGGGCCGCTGCGCGTCAGTGACACGAAGTTCCGCCACCCGCTGAGCCTGGCCTTCCTCAAGGCGGCTCAGGAAGCGGGCTTGCCGTACAACGACGACTTCAATAGCGGCCGCCAGGACGGCGTGGGCTTCTACCAGACCACGACCATCGACGGCATGCGCGGCAGCACGGCGGCGACCTACCTCGCCGCGGTGCAAGCAGACCCGAAGCTCACCCTGGTCAACGGCGCGCACGTGCTGCGCGTGACGATCGAAGGTGGCCAGGCGACAGGTGTCGAGTACCGCATGAGCGACGGCACGACGAAGCGGGCCACCGCGAACCGCGAGGTCGTGCTCAGTGCCGGCGCTCTGGCCAGCCCCAAGCTGCTGCAAGTCTCGGGCATGGGCCCAGGGGAACTGCTGCGACGCATCGGCGTACCGGTGCATCACGAACTTCCCGGTGTCGGCGAGAACTTCCAGGATCACCTCGAGATCATTGCCCATGGCCGCTGCCGCGAGCCGATCAGCCTGCTCGGGCAGGACAAGGGCCTCACGGCGCTGAAGCATGGCGTGCAGTGGGAGCTGTTCAAGACCGGACTGCTAACGTCCAATGTCGTCGAGAGCGGTGGCTTCGTCGATACCTCGGGCAGCGGCCGCCCGGATATCCAGTTCCACGTGTTGCCGGTGCTGGTGGGCGATGTCGACCGCCCCATGCCCGAAGTACATGGCATCTCCATCGACCCGTGCTTCCTGCGCCCGAAGTCGCGCGGGCGCGTGCGAGCGAAGAGTGCCGACGCGATGGAGCAGGCGGAGTTCGATGGCGGTTTTCTCAGTGCGCAGGAGGACCTCGACACGCTCGTGCGCGGCTTGAAACTGGCGCGTCGCATCCTGCGCATGCCCTCGCTGCGCAAGGTGATTGCCGAAGAGCTTTATCCGGGCCCGAACGAGCACATGCCCGACGCCGAACTTGAGCAGTTCGTGCGGCAGTACGCCAAGACCGTGTACCACCCTGTGGGCACTTGCCGCATGGGCACCGACACGATGGCGGTCGTCGACCCGCAATTGCGCGTGCGTGGCGTCGGCCGTCTGCGCGTGTGTGATGCCTCGGTGATGCCCACGATCTGCAGCGGCAACACCAACGCGCCCACCATCATGATCGCCGAGCGCGGTGCCGAGCTGATGCTCGCGCGCTGAGGGCGGCGGTTTCTTCCATTGAATCATCACCCAACCCACCGCCCCATGAACTCCCAAGACCTTTCCCAGCAGGAACTGGCGCGCATCGGCTTTCTTTCGTTGCGCAGCCAGGGCAATTTCATCGACGGCGTGTTCCGCGAGGCCCACGCCAGCCAGCGCATCGAAGTCGTCGATCCCGCCACCGAGATGGTGGTGGCCGACACGCCCGACAGTGATGCCCAGGATGTTGATTTCGCTGTCACCGCCGCGCGCCGCGCGCTGGAGGATTCCGCCTGGTCGCGCATGCGGCCAGCTGACCGCGAGCGCATCCTCTTTCGGCTGTCGCAACTGATCGAAGAGCACGGCGACGAGCTCTCCGCGATGGAGACGCTGCAAAGCGGCAAGCTGCAGGGCGTGGCACGCATGATCGATGTCGGCTTCTCCGCCGAGTTCGTGCGCTACATGGCCGGCTGGGCCACCAAGCTCGAGGGCAGCACGCTGCAGAACTCGATCCCGTTTCCGCCCGGCGCTCGTTACCACACCTACACGCAGCGCGAGCCCGTCGGCGTCGTGGCGGCGGTCGTGCCGTGGAACTTCCCGCTCGCCATCGCGCTGTGGAAGATCGCGCCGGCGCTGGCCGCAGGCTGCACCGTGGTGGTCAAGCCATCGCCCGAGACGCCGCTGACCGCGCTTCGTCTCGCGGCGCTGGCGATGGAGGCCGGCCTGCCGGCGGGCGTGCTGAATGTCGTCTGCGGCGGCGGCGCGACAGGTGCCGCGCTTTGCTCGCACCCGGGCATCGACAAGATCAGCTTCACCGGCTCCACGCCGACGGGGCGCGCCATCGGACATGCTGCAGTGGACCACATGACCCGGTTCACGCTGGAACTGGGCGGCAAGTCGCCGATGATCGTCTTGCCCGATGCCGACCCGGCCGCCGCGGCCATGGGCGCTGCCATGGGCATCTTCTTCAACCAGGGGCAAGTCTGCGCCGCCAGCTCGCTGCTGTACGTGCACCGCAGCTTGTTCGACAAGGTCGTGCATGAAGTGGCGCGCATTGCCGAGGGCATGCGCATCGGCTCGGGTTTCGACCCCGCCTCCGAGCTCGGACCCTTGGTCTCACGCCGGCAGTTCGACCGCGTGATGGGCTTTCTCGATGGCGCACGCAGCGCGGGCGCCACCGCGCTGACCGGCGGCAAGCGCGCACGCGATGCCGGCTGCTTCGTCCAGCCCACCGTGCTGGTCGACGTGAACCCCACGATGCAGGTGGTGCGCGAGGAAGTCTTCGGCCCGGTGCTCGCGGCGATGCCCTTCGACGACGTCGAGGACGTGATCCGGCAAACCAACGCTTCGCCTTTCGGGCTCACGGCGAGTGTCTGGTCGAACAACTTGTCGGCCGTGCACCGCATCGTGCCGCGGCTGAAGGCCGGCACCGTGTGGGTCAACACCCACAACATGCTCGACGCCAACCTGCCGTTCGGTGGCTACAAGCAAAGCGGCATGGGCCGCGATCTGGGCCGCGCGGCCGTCGAGTCCTATACCGAAGTGAAGAGCGTTTGCATGTCGGTCTGACGCACCGGCTATTTCAAGAGTTATCAGGAGACAAGATGAGCAAGTTGAGAATGCCCGCCGCGGCTGCGGCGATGGCACTGGTCAGTCTCGTGCCTGCCGCCCAGGCAGGTGAGGGCGGTGGCTCGAGCTACCCAGGCGGCGTGGAGAACTTTCTGACCGGTGCGGCGCCACCGCCCGGCTTCTACGTGCTGGCGTACGGCAACGTCTTCCGCGCCGACAAGCTCAAGGATGACAGTGGCCATGACGTGCCGCTGCCGGTGTTCAAGATAGCGGCCAACGTGGTCTCCACGCGCTTCGTGTATTCCACGCCGACCACCCTGGCTGGCGGCAACCTGATGCTCCACGCCATCGTCCCGCTGGTGGACTTGAAGGTCGATGTGCCGGGCCTGTCGCAACGCAAGACCGGCCTGGCCGACATCACCTTTGGTCCAGGGCTGGCGTTCCACCACTCGCCGAACCTGCACAGCGTGGTTGGCTTCGATTTCGTCGCACCGATCGGTCGCTACGCCAAGGGCGACCTCACCAACATCGGCCGCAACTACTGGTCGCTCCAGCCGCTGTACACGGTGAGCTACCTCGACGCGGCCGGCTTCAACGCCGACGCCAAGCTGACCTTCAACTTCAGCCGACGCAACAAGGACACCGACTACCGATCTGGAAACGAGGTCTATCTCGACTACTCCGCCGGCTGGGGCCTGGGCAATGGCTGGGTGCTGGGTGCCGGTGGTTACGCCATGCGCCAGCTCACGAGCGACACCCAGGCGGGTGTGTCGCTGGCCAACAGCAAGGGTGCCGCCTTTGCGATTGGCCCGTCGTTGAAGTACGACAACGGCAAGGGCTGGTTCATCACCGCCAAGTGGCAGCGCGAGATGTCGGTGCGCAACCGGCCCGAAGGCAACGCGCTGTGGATCAAGACCATCCTGCCGTTCTAACCCCTGGAGACCCACCATGAAGATCACATTGCAGCGTATCGTCGCCGCCATCGCCTTGCTCGCCGCCGGTGGCGCGATGGCCCAGGCCAAACCCGTTTGCGGGCTCAACAACGGCAAGGCCGCGAGCGGTGAACCGATCGCGCTCGGGGCCGTTGTCGGCAAGACCGGGCCCGACGATTTCAGCGCCTCGGCGCTGGCCTCGCAGGCCTATTTCAAGTGTGTCAATGCCAACGGCGGCATCCATGGCCGGCCGGTTGAACTGACGATCGTCGACGACCAGTGGAACCCGGAGGTCGCCGCCCAGGCGGCCGCCAAGCTGGTGAAGGACCGCAAGGTGCTCGCGATGGTGGGCAGCTCGAGCTTCGTGGAGTGCGGCGTCAACGCGAAGTTGTACGCGCAGGAAGACGTGATGGTCATCGCCGGCGTCGGCGTGCCGCGCGAGTGCTTCTTCGCGAAGAACTACGTGCCGGTGAACACCGGTCCTCGCGTCTCGGCCACCGTGGTCGGCATGCACATGGTGCAGGCCTACAAGGCCAAGAAGATGGTCTGCGTCATCCCCAACATTCCGAGCCTGGGCAATTGGGCCTGCGATGGCTTGAAGAACTGGGGCGAAGCCAATGGCGTGACCGTGGACGTGATCACCATCGACCCCGGTTCACCCGACGCTACCTCGACCATGCTGCAGGCCGCAGCGGCCAAGCCCGATGCGATCGTACTCAACCTGCCCAAGGGCATCATGGTGCCGATGCTGGCTGCAGCCGAGCAGCAGGGCCTGGCCAAGAAGATCCGCTTTGGCTCTTCCACGCCGGCCTACAACTTCGACGTGCCCAAGGCCATCGGCGCGGCCTGGAACGACAACTTCGACATCCACCTCGAGTTCATGCCCGTGGAGTCGGCTGGCGCCGACAACCTGAACTGGAAGGCCACGATGGAGGCCTATGCCGCCAAGACCGCGCCGCGCGATTCGTTCGCGCAGGCAGGCTACCTGGCTGCACGCATGACCACCGAAGCGCTGCTGAAGCTGGATCCGAAGAAGATCGACCGCGCCACGGTCAGCGCTGCCCTGCGTGCCATCAGTGGCTTCAAGAGCGACATCCTGTGCCGGCCCTTCTACGTGGGCGACGGCGCGCGCCACAACGCCAACTCCAGCGGGCCGATCGCGCAGGTCAGCGGTAGCGGCTTCAAGCAGGTCACGGCGGGATGTCTTGCAGCGGGCGACCCGGAGTTGAAGGATCTGCGCTTGACCGAGAAGCGCCTGGGTCTGTGAACAGGACGGACGCGAGATGCCTGATCTGACCCCGTTCCTGGTGGCGGGCCTGGGTGTCGGCGCGGTGTACGCCCTGTCCGGTGTGGGCCTCGTCGTTCTGTTCCGGTCGTCGGGCGTGCTGAACTTCGCGTTCGGTGCGCTCGGGGCGGTGGCCGCCTACGTCGCCTGGTCGGCGCTCGACCACGGCTGGCCCTTGGCGCTGGCCGCGCTGGCTGCGGTCGCCACCTCGGTCACTATCTCGCTGGCCTATGGCCGCTTGCTCGCGCCGCGCCTGGCCGAGCGAGAACCCACGGTGCGCTCGATCGGCACCTTGGGACTGGCGCTCGTGGTGCTCGGTTTCACCGAATGGTTCTGGGGCGAGCAGCCACGCCGGCTCGTGCTGCCCACCGATGCAGGCGCGATCGAGTTCGCCGATGTGCGGCTCACCTACACGCGCGTTCTGGGCATCGCGGCCGCGGTAACGATGATGGCCGCGGTGGGGCTGCTGCTGGCCCGCACGCGCATCGGCCTGGCGATGCGGGCGCTGGCCGATCAGCGGGGCCTGAGCGCCATCCTGGGCATTCGCGTGCTTCAGGTGGATACGGCGGCCTGGGTCATCTCGGGCGCCTTCGCTGGCGTGTGTGGGCTCTTGCTGGGCAACATCGTTCGGCTGCAAGCCACGGTGCTGACCTTCCTCGTCATCCCGGCATTTGCCGCAGCCATCATCGGCCGCTTGTCGTCGCTGCCGGTCACCGTGGCGGCCGGCTTGGCCATCGGCATGCTGGAAGCTGTCGCGGTGCTGGTGCCCGGCTTCTCGCCGTTCCGCACCGCAACTCCGTTTCTCATTGCGTTGCTGGCCATCGTGCTGTGGCGCGACGTCTCCCGGAAAGCATGACTCCCGACTCCATTCAACGCGAGCGGCGTGCCGCCCGCCTGGGCCTGCTGCGCATGGTCCTCGTCGTCCTGGTGGTGGGTGCGCTCGTGCCCTGGCTGGCCAACGCCTATTGGATCAAGACGCTGACATCGTCTCTGGCGCTGGCCGTCGCGGCCGCCGGTGTGGCGCTGCTGTATGGCCAGCTCGGCCTGGTCAGCCTGTGCCAGTACGCCCTGCTGGGCGTCGGCGGCTGGGTCGCGCTGCGGGTAGGCCATGGCTTGCACTGGCCGTTCGAGGCCTGCGTGCTGGCCGGTGGGCTGACAGCCGGCGTGGTGGGCATGCTGGCCGGTCTGCCGGCCTTGCGCCTGAAAGGGCTGTACCTGGCGCTCGTGACGCTGATGCTGGCCGGGGGCTTCCAGGTGGTGATCAGCGCGACGGGTTTCCCCGACGGCGGTGCAGGCTTCCTCGGGCGCATCAGTGGCAGCGAGCGGCTGATGTTGCCGCGCCCCGCCATCGCGCAAGGTGAGGGCGCGTACTTCGCCTACGTCGCTGCCTGGCTGGCCGCCATGCTGGCGCTGCTGGAACTGCACCGGCGCACGCGGGCCGGCCGCTCCTGGGCGCTGATCCGCCGTGGCGAGGCGGTGGCCGAGGGCGCGGGTGTCAACGTGCTGCTGTACCAGACGTGGGCATTCGGGCTGGCCGGCCTGTGTGCGGGGGTCGCCGGCGCCCTGCTGGCCGGTGCCGTGGGACAGCTCGACGGCCGTGCGTTCGCCGCGAGCGAGTCGGTGATGCTGTTCGCGCTGACGCTGATCGGCGGCGCCTATCACTGGGTCGGCGCGCTGGTGGCCGGTCTGCTGTTGCGGGCCGTGCCCTCGCTGCTGGTCGATCTGGGTGTCAACGGCTACCTGGCGATGGTGTTCTTCGGGGCCGCGCTGCTGCATGCGCTGATCACCGCGCCGCGCGGGCTGGCCGGTCAGTGGCTGGCCACCCTCCAGCGCCTGCGGGCAAGGGGGCAGACATGATCGAGATCCGCGGCCTCACCGTGGCCTTCGGCGCCGTCGTCGCGATCGATGCGCTTGATGCGGTGCTCGACGCCCCGGTGTGTGGCCTGATCGGCCCGAACGGCGCGGGCAAGACCACGCTCGTCAACCTGCTCAGCGGCTTCGTGTCGGCCAAGGTGGGCGAGGTGAGGGTGGACGACACGGCGCTGCTTGGCTTCAACACCGCGCGCCGCGTGCGCTTCGGCCTGCGTCGCTCGTTCCAGACAGAACAGGTGGTGGAGGACCTGAGCGTCTGGGACAACGTGCAGGCCATGCTCGACCATGTGCCGCATCGCCGTGACCAGGCCGACGCACAGGTGCAGCGGGCGCTCGAGCACGCCGGGCTGCTGGATTGCGCCGCTGTGCCGGGCGCCGAACTCGACCTGTTCCGGCGCCGCATGGTGGAGGTGGCGAAGGCCCTGGTCGGCGTGCCGCGCTTGATCCTGTTCGACGAACCCGGCGCCGGCCTCGACGAACGCGAGTCGCGGGTGCTGCGCGATGCGATTGCGGCGATCCCGGCCAACTTCGGCGCCCAGGTGCTGTTGATCGACCACGACGTCGACCTGATCGCCGCCATCTGCACGCAGACCCTGGTGCTGGACTTCGGTCGCCGCATTGCGCTGGGCGCCACGCGCGCGGTGCTCGACGACCCGGCCGTGCGCCAGGCCTACCTGGGCGCTTGACCCTTCACGAATCGCCATGCTCGAAGTTCGCCAACTCCACGTTTCACGAGGCGGCAAGGCCGTCGTCCACGGCTTCGACCTCGACGTCGCGGCCGGCGAGATCGTTGCGCTGCTCGGCCCCAACGGCGCCGGCAAGTCCAGCATCGTGCTCGCGCTGGCCGGCGCCGTCGCACGCAGCCAGGGCCGCGTGCGTGTGCACGGCACGGCGCTGGAAGGCCTCTCGCCCGACGCGGTGCGCCGCGCCGGGCTGGCCATCGTGCCCGAGGGTCACCACCTGCTCGGCAGCCTGTCGGTGCATGACAACCTGCGGGCCGCGGCGATGCTGCTGCCCGCTGCCGAGGTCGAGCCGGCCATTGCGCGCGTGCTGAAGATCCTGCCGGAACTCGAGGCCAAGCTCGCGCAGCCCGGCCGCACGCTCTCGGGTGGCCAGAAGCAGATGGTCTGCATGGCACAGGCCCTGCTCGCCCGCCCCAAGGTGCTGGTGGTGGACGAACTGTCGCTCGGTCTCGCGCCGCTGGTCGTGCGGCGCCTGGCCGAGGTGGTGCGGCGTGCCGCGGCCGACGGCGCCGCTGTGCTGCTGATCGAGCAGTTCACCACGCTCGCGCTGTCGCTGGCGAACCGCGCCTGTGTGCTGCAGCGGGGCCGGACGGTGTGGTCGGGCGGGGCGCTGGCGCTGCGCGAACAACCCGAGATTCTGCATGGCAGCTACCTCGCATGAAGAAGCGGACGGTGGCCCAGCGCCACGCCAAGGACGGGTTCGTCGCCGTTAAACATCAGAAATGAACCAGGAGAGAGACATGAACAGATTGCGTCTGAACAGGCTGGCTTTCCCTTCTCTGGTGCTCTTGACTGCCATGGCAGTTCAGGGCTGCGGAGGCGGCGGAGGGTCTGAAACGAATGCCGTGCCCGAGCCGCCCGCTGCGGTACTCACGGAAGTGAAGGTCCCCGGCACCACGCCGATGTCGGCGACAGCCGTCGATCTGGCTGCGGCTGGATACACCGCGCGGGAGTTCTATGCCGAGGGCAAGGCCAATCGCTACACGGGGGTGGGAGGCGGCGCACCGGGCTTTGCAGGAGGCGCCTCGCTGCAGACTGCGACCGTGCTCGATGGCGGTTGGGCTTACCGCACGCGAGTGATGGTGAGGACGCCGGCGCGGGAGAAGTTCAACGGCACGCTTGTCGTTGAGTGGACCAACGTCACCGTCGGAGCCGACTTTGAATTCGCCAACGCGGAGGCGTCGAAGTACCTCTTGCGCGAGGGCTACGCGGTGGCTGTCGTGTCGGCGCAGCGCGTCGGCGTCGAGAGACTCAAGACATGGAGCCCGACGCGCTATGCGGGACTGTCGGTGGACGTGAACGCGTGCGGCGCCGACGGTACGTCCGGCACCACCGGCACCTCCCTCTGCGCCGGCGACCCGCTGTCGTTCGACATCTTCACGCAAATCACACAAGCGCTGAAGCAGAACGCAGGCGGAAGCAGCGCGCCCATGCCTGGGTTGGTCGTTGCAGACGTGATCGCTATCGGCCAGTCGCAGTCTGCCGCTCGTCTGCAGAGTTACTACAACGGGGTCCAGCCTCTGGCCGGCGTGATCAATGGTTTCGCCTACTGGGATATGTCGGGCCAATTGCGTTCGGATCAGCGGGTTCCGGCGATCAGCGTTCAGTCCGAGGCATTTGCGGTGCTCGTCGGCCCGTGGACGACGTCGGAGTTCACGCGGCGGTGGGATGTCGCCGGCGCGACGCACGCATCGCTGTACGGCTCGCACTACATCGACGCGATCGTCGCTCGCGATCAGTCCATCATCGGCCCGGGCGGACCGATCTCGTTCACGCAATGGATACAGCCGACATGCACCACGTTGCCGCCTTTCACGACGGTGGATGTGGGACTCGTGTTCAGCAACGCCATCGATTCGGTGCGCCGCTGGATCAGGACCGGCACGCCGGCAGCGCCCTCGATGAACTTCGAACGGGATGCCTCGGGCGGATTGGTTCGTGATACCGATGGCAAGGTCAAGGGTGGCGTTCGCCTGGCCCAGTTCACCGCACCGACAGCGGACCAGAAAGCACCCAATGGCGCGGCGTTCCCGTGCAGCATTTCCGGGTGGCATCGCGACTACACGCCTGCGGAGCTGAAGAGCCTGTACGGCGACCACAGCAACTACGTCGCACAGGTCACCCATGCCATGGTCAAGGCGTCCACGGACGGGTACATCCTCGCGGTCGACGCCGTGGCGGCGATTCGTGATGCCGAGAATTCGGACGTGGCGAAGTAGATGAACAAGTCAAGCGCCCCACACCCCGATACCCGCCGCCGCGTGGCGGGCGGTGAGCTGATCGGCTCCCGCGAAGCGGACGGCACGCATGCCTGGCGTGGCATGCGTTACGCGCGGCCGCCCATCGGGGCTTTGCGCTG
This sequence comes from Aquabacterium sp., assembly GCF_035476535.1. Classification (GTDB taxonomy): domain Bacteria; phylum Pseudomonadota; class Gammaproteobacteria; order Burkholderiales; family Burkholderiaceae_C; genus Pseudaquabacterium. The sequence goes on along the minus strand of NZ_DATILJ010000163.1, from coordinate 20,528 downwards.
GCGCGCACCGCAGCCGGTAGCCGCCTGGGACGGCGTGCTACAGGCTCTGGAACACGGGCCGATGGCGCCCCAGTACGCAGGCTTGCTGGCGCCGGTGCCGGCCAAGCTGTACGGCCGCATCGTGGGCGATGAGGACTGTCTGTCGCTGAACGTTTTCGCGCCCGCCTGGGCGCCCGCAGCCGTGCCCACCGGCGGCCAGCGGCGTCCGGTGATGGTGTGGATCCACGGTGGCGGCAACGCGGTCGGCACATCGGCCAGCTACGACGTCGCACGCAACTACGCGGCGCACGATGGCATGGTCGTCGTCACCGTCAACTACCGGCTCGGCGTGCTCGGATGGTTCTCCCACCCCGCGCTGCACGATGCTGACGCGGCCACGCCCGAAGAGCGCTCCGGCAACTTCGGCACGCTGGACTTGATCGCCGCGCTGTGCTGGGTGCGAGACAACATCGCGGCTTTCGGCGGCGACCCGGGCTGTATGACGATCTTCGGCGAGTCCGCCGGCGGTCAGAACGTGCTGACCCTGCTGGCCAGCCCCTTGGCCGCAGGGCTCTTCCACCGCGCCATCGCACAGTCGCCGGTGGCCGAAACCTTCAGCGTCGATGAGGCCACCGAGCGCAATGACGCTGCGCTGGAGAGCCACCGTACCAGCGCGCGCGAGGTGGTCGCCAGGTTATGGGCCGCAGCCGGCAAGGCGCGGGATGCCGACGCCGCTGATCAGGCGCTGCATGCCATGCCCGCCACCGACCTGGCGACCTGGCTGCGCTCACTCAAACCCGAAGAACTGTTGAGCGTCTTCAAGCCGGGAAGCGTCGGCATCTATCTGTGCCCACGTCCCGTGCGCGATGGCGTGGTGCTGCCACGCGATCCGCTGTGCGAGGTTTTTCGCCGCGGCGCATGGAACCGCGTGCCGGTGATCCTGGGCAGCAACCGCGATGAGTACCGCACCTTCCTGGCCGACAAGCCCCAGCATGTGCGGCTGCTGTTCGGCAAGCTGCCTTTGCTGCGGGATCGCGCCGAGTACATCACTGAATCGGGCTTCTACTCGCAGGCCTGGCGCTCGCTGCATGTCGAAGCACCCGCCGATGCGATGCTTGCCGGCGGACACGGCGACGTCTGGACCTACCGCTTCGACTGGGATGAAACGCCCGCCGTTCCATTCGTACGACCCGACATCCTGCTCGGCGCCGCGCACGGCATGGAAATGGCGTTCGCCTTCCGTGACACCGCGGGCGAGTTGGACATCTTCGGCGTCAACACGGCATTCAACCGAGCGGGCAGGCGCGCCGTCGCGCAGGCCATGGGCGACGCGTGGACGAGCTTTGCGCGCACCGGTGTGCCTGGCCTGTCCGGCGGCGCGCAGTGGCAACGGCGTACACCAGGCACAGCCGCCGAAACGCTGTTGATCGACAGCCCGGCTGGCGGAGGTCTGCGCATGGCGGCGGTGCGCCGCGACATCGGATCGCTCAAGCGGTCGCTGCGGGAGTCGCCCCAAGTCACATCGGGCGAATCACGCTGCCGAATCTATGCGCGCGTTTTCTTGTGGTCACCGCTGTTCGTGGGCAACGGCAGCGAAGCGGAATACGACGAATGGGGTCGTGAGTTCCGTTGCACCTTGCCGGCATCCGCATTTCGGCCGCTCACGGAGGTCTGATGAAGAGCTTGGGTGCGGCGCTTGAAGTTGGAAGGACACCGTCATGAACAAGCGTCGCCAGCTGCTGCTGGCTTCCCTGGCCGGCACGGCCGGTTCGATCTTTGCTGCCGAATCGGGCGTCGGCGACAGCGAGATCCTGCTCGGTCAGAGCGCCGTGCTGAGCGGTCCGTTGGGCCCTGCACTGCAGGGTTTCAACGCTGGCGCGAGGCTTGCGTTCGAAGACGCCAACGACCGAGGCGGTATCGCCGGCCGCAAGCTGCGGCTGATCTCGCTGGATGACGAACTGAAGCCCGAGCGTGCCCTCGCCAACTACAAGGCGCTGTTGGCCGAGCACAAGGTGTTCGCCTTCTTCGGCTGCGTGGGCTCGGCCACGACGGTGGCAGCCCTGCCCATCCTGAAGGAAAGCAACGCGCCGCTGATCGGCAACTTCGCGCTGTCCGATAGCGCGCGCGAGAAGTCCAGCGGCGCCGCCTACTTCGTGCGTGCCACCTATGGCCGCGAAGCCACCAAGCTGGTGCAGCACCTGGGCACCGTTGGCATCAGCCGCATTGCCGTGGCGTACCTGGACAACCCGGGCGGCCAGGAGGTGCTGGCGCAGATCAAAGCCGCGGTGCTTGCCGAGGGCAAGGTCAAGGACCTGGCGGGTGCCGCCGCGGTGAAGAACGACGGCAGCAACGCGGTGGAGGCCGGCAAGGCACTGGCCGCGGCGAATGCCCAGGCCGTCGTCTTGTTCGCCGGTGGCGCGCCGGTGGCGCAGCTGATGCTGACGATCGGCGAAGCCGGCGCATCGCCGTCGTTCTACGGCATGTCGGTGGTGCCCAGCGATCAGGTGGCCAAGGCCATGGGCGCCAAGATGCGTGGCCTGGCCACGTCGCAGGTGGTGCCGTATCCGTGGAGCGAATCGGATCCCACTGCGCGAGCCTTCCACAAGCAATGCGAAGCGGCCAAGCTGCCGCTGGCCTACCACGTCTACGAGGGCTACCTGAACGGCCAGGTGCTCCTCGAAGGCCTGCGCCGCGCCGGGCGCAACCTGACCCGTGGCTCGCTGCACGCGGCGATGCACGGGCTGAAGACCCGCATCGGCGGCATCGACTTCGACTTCACCGGCGGCAACGCCACCGGATCACGTTTTGTCGAGCTGGTGCATATCAATTCCGAGGGCCACTACCGCCGGTGAACGCAAACGGGTTGGGGCGCTGTGCTGCCACCACGCACCCATCGGGCTGTGCGCCACTGCCTGTGCGCTACTGCGTCAGCGCGCCGCTCCGGGTCTCGGCAGCCCGGCGTTGACACGCACCGGGTGTGAGGCCGTAGCGCTGTTTGAACAGGCGATTGAGGTGCGCGCTGCTCCTGAAGCCCCAGGCAAAGCCGATCTCGGCGGCAGAACGGTGGGCGTTGGCTTCATGGGCGAGCGCCGATTGACAGCGTTCCAGACGGCTGTTCCAGATCTGACGCTCCAGGCTGACCTCGTCGTCCTCGAACACGCGGTGCAAGTAGCGCTTGGAGCAGCGAAGCGCGTCGGCGATGCGCTGAATGCTCAGCTCCGGATCGGAAAGATGCGTCATCATGTACTGGCGCGCGCGCATCTTGAGCAACGAGGGCAGGGGCACTGGCTCGCCGATGCGCCGCAGGGTTTCAGCCAGCGTCGAGCCGAGCAGGCCCATGACGGACTCGCTGACCGCTTGGCCAACACCGTCCGGCAGGCCAGGCAGTTGGTCGCTCAGCGCGCGGAGGTAGCTGCCGAACACGCCGTGCAAGCCGGCCACGTTGTCGGTGCCCGATTCACCCGCATGTGGCGCGGGCAGGCGCAAGCCGGCGAGCAAGGCGCGCGGCACCTGCGTCACGAGCAGCGTGCAGCGCTCGGGGTTGGTGATCGAATACGGCGCACGGGGGTCATAGAGGATCCAGTGGCCGGGCTGCAGCACAACGCGGCGCTGCTGCTGCTGGACGATGCCGCGGCCGCCAACCTGCAACACCAGTTTGTAGAACTCGTCGGTCGGCAGTTCGCCGCACGCGGCGTCGCGCTCGATGTGGTGAGCCGGTGCGTCGATGCGGTACATGCGCAGTGAGCCGACGTCGAAGGCATCCAGCGAGGCATCCAGCGGCCCGTCGTCCAGGCTGGAAACGCGCAGGCGGCCGAAGTAGCGCGTGGTGATGTTGCTCCAGGCCTGCGCGCGATCGCAGGCCTGGACCCGGTTCGTCGACCAGTGTGTGTGATGCATCGTGTGTCCCAGCCGATTTGCCCTGGAAGTTTAGTGGCGGCGTTTGCGCGCCGGCCTAGTGAAAGCGCGCAGGCCGGCCGGCCCGCATGTCACCACGCTGACCTTTCGATTGACTGACAGGGAACACGACAGCGGCACGACGCAGCTTTCACTGCGACATGGACTGGCAAGAAAGTCATTCTGGGTCTGCATCAAATGGCGCAACCAGCACCTTGACTTGGCCCTTGTCGGCGAGCAGCGCGTCGAACCCTTGCGGCACCGCGTGCCTGAGTGACACCTTTCGTGTGACGATGGCTGCGGGGTCGATGAGACCCCGCGCCGTCCATGCAATCAGCGTCGGGAAGACATCCCGGTATCCCACGCTGGCGGTCAGCCGCAGTTCGCGGTTGACGGTGTCAAAGATGTCCACCTGCGCCTTGCCCATCAAGCCGACCAGCATGGCCTCGCCTCCCTTGCGCAGACACCCGAGCGTGGCGTCCAGCGTGGCTTGCGATCCCGCGACCTCGAAGGCGATCGCGGCGCCGCGGCCTGACGTCGCCCCGAGGATCGCGCTGGTGCTGTCCTCCCGAGACGCATCGACGGCGCCGCTGGCTCCCATCGAGCCCGCCATCGCCAGGCGCTTTGCATTGACATCGACCGCAATGACGTCTCCCGCACCGCACTGGCGCAGCATGGCCACGGTCAGCAGGCCAACAGGCCCCATGCCGAACACCGCGCAGGCGTCCCCCGCCTGCAGCCCGCTCATCCGCACCGCGTGCAAGGCCACGGCCGCCGGCTCGAGCGCAGCCGCCTGGTCGAAGCCCACTTCGTCGGGAAGCGGATGCACGGTGTACGACGGCACGACGACCGATTCGGCCATTCCGCCGTCACCCATCAGGCCGATGAAACCCATCGACGTGCAGCGGTTGTACTGGCCGCGCAGGCAGTAGTCGCACGCTCCGCAACGGTACTCGGGCTCGATGGCCACCCGTGCGTCGACGGCGACGCCCGGGTCGGCGGACTCGACCACCGTGCCACAGAACTCATGCCCCAGCGTCAGCGGCGCTCGGCGGCCCGAGATCGGATGAGGGCAGTCCACCGGGATTGCGTGGGGACCGTCGACGTACTCGTGCAAGTCGCTGCCGCAGATGCCGCAATAGGCGACACGGATGCGCACTTCGCGAGGCCGAAGCGAGGGCTCCAGCAGGTCGACGAGACGCAGGTCTCGCGGTCCGTGCCAACGCAGCGCCTTCATCGCGGTCAGGTGAGCCGGCTCAGCGGAACAGGGTGTCGACGTGCGCGGCGCCGATGCCGACCTTCTCGTAGTGCTCACGGCACAGCGCGATGTAGTCGTGCACGTCGAAGTGGCCCGTGGAGCCGCCCTTCTCGTCGAGCCAGATCAGCGGCCCCTTGACGATGAAGTACACCAGCATCGGATCGGGGTGCTCGTACGAAACCAGCGTATGGCTTTCTCCGGGCGTCTCGAACACGAAGTCGCCGGCCGTCGCGATCCAGTCGTGTTCGAGATAGCCCCACTTTCCGGAGATCGTGTAGGCGAAGACCTCGTGCGGGTGATAGTGCCGGTTGACCAGCCCCGGCTTGTCGGCGCGCAACACGTCTGCCCACCTGTTCTCGCTCGGCGAAATCCACAGCGGGCGAGAGGACACCGTCTCGCTGAAGGGAACGTAGTAGCGCACGTCGTCCGTCGCCGCATTGGCGATGTGTACTTCAGGTTTCGCGTCAGGCTTGAAAACATTCGTAATGGGCGGGATGCTGCGCCAGAATTCGCTTGTTGCCGTCATCGGTGTCTCCCTGCACAAAGCGTGATGAGCTCACTCTGTCAGCCGAGGACCTGAACGGCTGTTCCGAAGGAGACGAGTTGTTTGTCCCGCTTGGACAACGATGGCGGCTCATGGATTCCCCTGATCGGTCGGACCCTGGCGATTGCCGCTGCTACGATGAGCTGAACCGAACAGCAACTGCGGTCGACCACGTCGACACCTCATGCAATCTCTTACTGCGGGGCAAGGCAGGCATGTTCCTGTCAAGGAAGGGTCGACGGACTTTGTGCCTGTCCGCGATCGCCTGCGCTACTGGGAGTCGTACACGAGGTCGGAGCTCGTCGGCTTGCGGTGCTCGTCCTACGCCAGCGAGGGGCTGTGTGCGCGCCAGCGAAATTACGACCTTGGCTCGCTTCGCATTGCCGACATTACCGGTAATGAACATGTTGTGGAACGCACGATGCCCATCGTGCGCCGGCACCCCAAGGACGCCGTGTTCGCCTGCCTGCTGCTGGAGGGCGACGCATTCTTCTACCAGGCCGGCAGCTGCACGCCCGTGCATGGCGGCGACCTCATCATCTACGGCACGACGAAGCCGTATCTGTACGGGTTCACCCGGCCCATGCGGCAGTTGATGATCGACATCAGCGCAGACGAACTGTTCGAGTCGGGCAGTGGCCCGGCACCGTCGTCGCTGCTCAGGATCGACGGCAGTCTTCGCGCGGGGCGGCTGCTGACCCAGCCGCTTCGGGACCGGATCCTCGGCTTCATCGAGAACCCGCTCCGAGAGCGGGTGCCTTCGATGGACGAGCAGATTCGCGCGAGCCTGCGGATGCTGCTGCGCCCGATGCAGCATCCGGGCTCGAGGCCCGGCGACATTGCGGCCCTGCGCCTGTTGCGTGCGGAGCGCTTCATCGCCGAGCACCTCGCAGCCTCGGAACTCGACGCCGAGACCGTCGCACGCCACATGGCGATGTCGCTGCGAAACCTCAATCGGGTGTTCGAGAAGCACGAATGCAGCGTGACGCAGTGGATCTGGCAGCAACGCCTGGCCCTGGCGCATCGGCTGCTGGCCGATCCTGTCCATTCGACCTCGCCCATCGGGGACATCGCGCTGGGCTGCGGATTCTCGACGCAAGCGCACTTCGCCCGCGAGTTCAAGCACCGCTACGGGCTGACCCCGACCAAGCATCGAGACACAGCGCTCGGTTCCCAGGTAGATGCATCTTGTATCTTGTGACACCCCTGCTGCTTGTCCACTTGAGAACAGCAACGCGTCCGAACGAGAACAGCGCGCGGGCCAGTGACTCGCTACAGTGATGCGCAGTCTCACGGGTCTTGGATGCGCATGAAATTCGAACGAATGGTGTTCAGGGTCGTCTGTACTGTGGCGGTCTTGTTCACGGCAGTTGCCGGAATCGCCGCCGAAGTTCCAACGCCGAAAGAGGGCGACTGGACGATTCGTGACTTTCGCTTCCGATCCGGTGAAGTGATCCCCGAACTCCGGGTTCACTACACGACGGTCGGTGCCCCGACGGGGGAGCCTGTCCTCATACTGCATGGCACCACCCAATCGGGGGCAAGCATGCTCGGGCCCAGCTTCGGCGGTGAACTGTTCGGTCCCGGTCAGCCACTGGACGCCAGCCGCTACTACGTGATCCTTCCCGACGCCATCGGCCACGGAAAGTCGAGCAAGCCCTCGGATGGTCTGCGAGCCAGCTTCCCGAAATACACGTACGAGGACATGGTCGAAGCCCAGTACCGGTTGGTGACCGAGCACCTGGGCATACGCCGTTTGAGAGCCGTTGTCGGTTTCTCGATGGGTGGGATGGAGACCTGGATCTTCGCCCAGAAGTATCCCGAGCTGATGGACATCGCGGTGCCGATGGCTTCCCTTCCGACGGAGATGTCGGGCCGAAACTGGATGCTCAGGCGGCTTGTCATCGACTCCATTCGCAATGATCCGGAGTGGATGAACGGCAACTACGCCAAGCCCCTTGCCAGCGCCAGGTTTGCCTCGGTGTTCTACAGCCTGGCCACCTTGGGCGGCAATCTCGCGTTGCAGAAAGCTGCGCCTTCGCGAGAGAAAGCCGACAGCATCGTCAACCAGCGGCTGGCCGCCCCCTTTTCGGCAGATGCCAACGATGTTCTCTACCAATACGAATCTTCGCGCGACTACAACGCCTCTGCCGGGCTCGAAAGGATCCAAGCGGAACTCCTGGCCATCAATTCCACCGATGACGAGCGAAACCCCCCGGAGCTTGGCATCCTCGAGCGCGAAGTCAAACGCGTGAGGAAGGGGCGAGTGTTCCTGATTCCGGCAAGCGATCAGACGGCCGGCCACGCGACGGCCTACTTCGCAAGATCCTGGAAAGAGAAAGTCGCCGAGCTGCTGCAAACGGCGCCGCGTCCGGGCAGATAGCGCGGACCTCGTGCAGCAGGCCACCAATCCATTCCGCGATGCTTGGCCGAGGGGAACGTGTCAATGACTTTGCGGCACCCGGAGACGTTAATTCAGTGTGCGGACGACTGGCACCATCGCCTTGCCCCACGGTGACGACATCGAGCTGCATGGCCGCTCAGTCGAAGCTCAGCAGTACCTTCATCGCCTGCGTCCGGTCGGCGGCCAGCGCGAACGCACGGCCGGCGAGCCAGTCCTCCTCGATGCCGACGCCGTCACGGTTGAGCTTCGCCACGACGCTGTCCCTGCGATACGTGTTCCATGCCAGCACGATGTTGGTGAACAGTGCGTGAGCGCCCGAGATGGCCGCCATCTCCTGCCGGCGGCCCGCCCGGAGCGGAATGAGCAAGGTGGCAGCGCGCGGCGACTATTCGTACAACGCGCCTTCGAAACGCTCCTGGCGCACGAGGATCGTGCGGTTGAACGAGTTCAGCAGCAGGTGGTCTTCGAACACGTCCCGGCGGCCGTCGGCCAGTTGCACGAAGCCATGGCCGGTGCAGATCTGGTAGCAGTACAGGCGAACGCCGGCATCCAGCGTCCAGTATTCGTAGGCGCGGCCGTGGCAGTGGATGTCCAGCTCCACGGTGGCCTCGGCGTTGTGCATCTGCAGCCGCCAGTGCACCGGCAGATGGTAGCCGCTGCGCGGGTCTTCCCAATGTTCCAGCGTGTCGTAGCGGATGCTGCCCATGCCGGCGGCGGGGTTGAACTTGATCTCGCGCTGGCCGACATAGACGGTGCCGATGTCCACGCTGCCGGGGCGGAAGAAGTTGATGCCGATATCGCCCTTGGTGGCATACAGCCACCACATCACGCGCGGTGCCGGCAGGTTGCGAATCGGGTCGGCAGCCTGGCCGACCAGGATGTGCTCACGCACCCCTTGGCCATCGACGATGTCGAAGCGCCGCTCGCCCGCGGTGATGCTGCCGTCCACGCGCGCGAACACGTCGTAGCCGCCGCGCTGGGCCTGCGCCGCACCGGCAAACGGCCCCCAGTTCCACAGCGGATGGCCGATCTGTTTGTAAGTTAGATCGAGATCCAGCCCGGCCACCGGTCCGGCCACGCGCCAGGCCGGCGGCTGGGCACCGGGCTCTGAGATGAACTGCTGCTGGTCGAAGGTCCAGACCACGCGCTCTTCGCTCTGCTCGATGCGCACCGCGTCGCGCGCAAATCGTTCGCCGCGGTGCCAGCCGGTGCGCACGAAGTTGTTGTCTGTCATGCGGCCACGCTGGCTGCGCGGCACGGAGATGAACATCAGGTCGCGCTCGGCGCTGGCCTGGTCGATCCACACGCCACGGCCGTTGGCTTCCAGCAGGTAGCCTGCTGTCCACAGCAGCAGGTCATGGTCACCGCTCTCGGCCACCAGCGCGAAGGCGGATTCTTCCCAGAGATCAGTCTTTGCGTGGTCCAGCAGGCCGAAGCGTGGTGTCTCGTCTTCGAGTGTGATGGCCGGCGCATGCGCCTTCGCATGCGTCGCGATGTATTGCTGGTCGTAGCTGTCGTGGTCGCTGCTCATGGCTGTGCCTTGGGAGCGAAGCCCGCCATCACAGAGTCTCCGCAGTGCCGAAGATCGCGGTGGCCTGGCTGGACAGGATGCCCCCGTTGCCATGCGCCAGCGCCAGCCGCGCGCCAGCCACCTGGCGGGCACCGCACTCGCCGCGCAACTGCCGCACCGATTCAACGATGGTGAAGAGGCCGAACATGCCCGGGTGGCCATACGACAGGCCGCCGCCGCTGGTATTGACCGGTAATGCGCCGCCCGGCGCGATGCGCCCACCTTCGACGAACGCACCGCCTTCGCCCTTGGCGCAATAGCCCAGGTCTTCGAGAAACAGGATGGGGTTGATCGTGAAAGCGTCGTAGAGCTGCAGCACGTCGATGTCCGCTGGCTGCAGCCCGGCCTGCGCAAAGGCCCGCGGGCCCGACAACGCGGCACCGGTGAGCGTGAGATCCGGCATCGCGGCGATGTCGCCATGCGTCACCGCGGCCGCGGCGGCCAGCAGGTACACCGGGTGTGCGTGCCGGTCGGGCGCCTGGTCAGCACGCACCATCACCACGGCGGCGGCACCGTCGGTCACCAGGCAGCAATCGCGCACGCTCAAGGGGTCGCAGACCATGCGCGCGCCCAACACCGTGGCGATGTCCAAGGGCTCGCGTGCGCTGGCCTCGGGGTTCAGCTGGGCCCAGCGCCGGGCGGCGACGGCCACCTCGGCCAGCTGGTGCCGCGTGGTGCCGTACTGGTGCATGTGGCGCGCGGTGGCCAGCGCATAGCCGGTGATCGGGCGCAGCGGCTGGTAGGGCGTCTCCCAGGCCGAAGGTTTGCTGGTCTGCACCAGTGCGCCGCTGGCGGTGGCCTGGTTGCTGCCGTAGGCAATCAGCGCCACCTGGCACAAGCCGGCGTCCAGCGCCAGTGCGGCGTGCTCCAGGTGCAGCAGAAAAGCCGACCCGCCGCTGCGGTTGTTGTCGGTGAGCCGCGCGTCGATGCCCATGTATTCGCAGAAGCTCAGAGTCGCCAGCGTGTCCTGCGGCTGGGCGATGAAGACAGCGTCCACGTCGGCGGGCGTCAGCCCGGCATCGGCCAGCGCCAGCAGGCTGGCCCGCGCCGCCAGCTCGATGGCCTCGAAGCCCGGCGCCTTGCCGACGCCGAACGTGGCCGCGCCGACCACGGCGCTGCGGCCGCGCGGGAAGCCGCTGCCGCTGCTCATTGGCCGGCCTCGGCGCTGTGCGTGGCTGCCCAGGCCGGGATGGCCGGCTCGAAGACGATGCGTGGCGCTTCGCCGCCGCTGTCGATGCGCGCGATCACCGCCATGCCGATGCGCACATGGTCCGCCGGCATGCCCAGCACCGTGCTCATCAGGCGCGGCCCTTCGGCCAGGTCGATCAGTGCCACGTTGTAGTCCGCCGCCGGCGGCTTGCGCCGCACCACGCTGGTCGAATGCACGGTGCCCGCGCCGCTGGCCATCACCCATTGCAAGGCCGCGCCGCTGCCGGGTTCGGCGACTCGTGGCGGGAACACATGGCGGCCGCTGGCCGCGCAGCGCTGGACCATGAATCGGCCTTCGGCCAGGTGGCGGCGAAACTCAGCCTCGGGGCCGAGCACCGTGGACTGTTTGGTGGCCGTCTCGGTGGGCATCTCGGCGGCCCTCTCAATGCCCCGTGAACTTCGCTGCGCGCTTGTCCTTGAAGGCCTGCGTGCCTTCGCGGAAGTCTTCGGCCTGCACCGCCAGCGGCAGCATGCTGCCTTCGAGGTCCATGAACTGGTCCAGCGTCATCGTGGCCGCGACATCGAACATGCGCTTGGCCAGGCCCATCGCGATGGTCGGCGCAGCGGCGTATTCATGGGCCAGCGCCAGCGCCTCGTCCATCAAGGCGGCATCGGGCACCACCTTGTGCACGAAGCCGAGTTCAGCGGCTTCGACGGCGCCCACCATACGCGCCGAGAAGGCCAGGTCCTTGGCCTTGGCCACGCCCAGGTGGCGCACCAGGAACCAGGCACCGCCGGCGTCGGGCGGCAGAGCGATCTTGCGCTGGATCTGCGAGAAGCGCGTGGTCTCGGAGGCGATGATCAAGTCGGCCGCCAGCGCCATCGAGAAACCCATGCCGACAGCGACGCCGCGGGTCGCCGCAATCATCGGCTTCTGCACCCGCGCCAGCGCACGGATCAGCTTGTGCATGTGGCGCGCCCGCAGGAACGAGCCGTTGAGGCCGCCCATGCCCATTTCGCCGATGTCGGCACCGGCGCAGAAGTCGGTGCCGGCGCCGGTCAGCACCACCGCGCGGATTTCCGGGCGGTCGTTGATCTGCTCGCACAGGGCGGCCAACTCGTCGCGCATGGCCAGCAACATGGCGTTCTTCTTCTCGGGCCGCTGCAGTGTGAGGATGCCGACGGCGCCATCGGTGGACAGCTGAATGCTCATCGCGATAACCTGGTTAACGTAGTGTTCTTAGTTTAAGAAGACTCGGCGATTCCGATCTCAGGGATCACCCGAACATCGCAAACGTAGTTAACTAGGTAAGCTTCGCTGAACGCATCTGCCGCCATGTCCTTGCCTCGCTTCGACCCCATCACCCTGCCGCCCGGCATCGCCGCCTGGCGCGCCGAGGTGCGCGACTTCATCGGGGGCGAGATGGCCGCTGTTCCCGGCGGCATCCCTGCCGAGCGCCGCGCCAACGCCTGGTCGGTGTTCGATGCCGGCTTCAGCCGCCGGCTGGGCCGGCGCGGCTGGATCGGGCTGACCTGGCCACGCCGCTACGGCGGCGCCGAACGCAGCGCGCTCGAGCGCTATGTGCTGCTCGAAGAACTGCTGGCCGCCGGTGCGCCGGTGGGCGCGCACTGGATTGCCGACCGCCAGAGCGGCCCGGCGCTGCTGCGCTACGGCAGCGAAGCGCAGCGCCAGCGCTTGCTGCCGGCCATTGCCCGCGGCGAGTGCTTCTTCTGCATCGGCATGAGCGAGCCCGGCGCTGGCTCCGACCTGGCCGCCGTGCGCACCCGTGCCGAGCGCCGCGGCGACGGCTGGGTCGTCACCGGCCAGAAGCTCTGGACTACCCATGCTCACCAGGCGCAGATGATGATCGCGCTGGTGCGCACCGCGCCCGAAGGCGCCAGGCGCCACGAGGGCCTGAGCCAGCTGCTGATCGACATGAGAAGCCCGGGCCTGAGCGTGCGGCCCATCGTCGACCTGGCCGGCGAGGTGCACTTCAACGAAGTGTTCTTCGACGAGGTGCCGGTGCCGGCCGACATGCTGCTGGGCACCGAAGGGCAGGGCTGGGCGCAGTGCACCAGCGAGCTGTCGCTGGAGCGCAGCGGGCCGGAGCGTTACCTGTCCAGCCACGCCTTGTTCGACGAATGGCTGCGTCACGTGGGCACTAGCGAGGCGGCCGGCGCGGCGGTGGGCGAAGCCACGCGCATGGCCATCGGCCAGATCAGCGCCGAGTTGTGGACGCTGCGCCAGATGTCGCTGTCGGTGGCCGGCCGCCTGGCCGCGGGCGAAGACCCGACGCTGGAAGCGGCCATCGTCAAGGACCTGGGCAACAGCTTCGAGCAGGCCTTGCCGCGGCGTGTGCAGGCCTTGCTGGATAGCAGTGTGACGCTCGAAGACGAAGCGCCGCTGGCCCGTGTGCTGGTACTGCTGCTGCAGACCTCGCCGTCGTTTTCCTTGCGCGGCGGTACGCGGGAGATCCTGCGCGGAATCATTGCCAAGGGATTGGGTTTGAGATGAGCCACGAACAACGCACCCTCCTGGCCGACACGCTGCAACGCCTGTTTGCCGACCATGCCCAGCCGCAGTCGGCCGTGTCCGAAGGCTGGAACACCGCGCTGTGGCGTCAGCTCGACGAGATGGGCTTGCCGCTGCTGATGGTGGCCGAGGCTCAAGAGGGCTACGGCGGCAGCTGGGACGATGCTTTCGTCGTCGCCCAGGCCCTGGGCAGCCATGCGGTGGCACTGCCGCTGGCAGAGACAGTGATGGCCCGCGCGCTGGCCGTTCGCCACGGCTTGCCGGCTGGCCCGGGTCCGCTGGGGCTGGCCAGCGCTGCCAGCGGCTCGCTCGATCGTGCCGGCCGCTTCACCGGCACGCTGCATGGCGTGCCCTGGGGTCGCCACCTCGAGCAGGTGCTGGCGGTGATCGACCAGGACGGCGCCCACCATCTGCTGATGCTGCCGCGCGCCGAGGCCACGCTGCGCGAGGGCCACAACCCGGCCGGTGAGCCGCGCGACCGCTTGGGCTTCGATGGCGCGGATGCGCGGGTGGTCCGCTGCGATGCGGCGCTAGGGCGCGAGCTGCTGTACCACGGCGCGCTGTGGCGGGTCGGCCAGATCGCCGGCGCGCTCGAGGCTTTGCTGGCGCGCAGCGTCACCCATGTGCGCGAGCGGGTGCAATTCGGCAAACCCATCGCCAGCTTCCAGGCCGTGCAGCAGCAGATGGCGGTCTTCGGCGCCGAGGTGGCGGCCGTGGGCTGCGCGGCGCGCGCGGCCTGCCGCAGCGCCACGGTGGGCGAGGCCCGCTTCGAGATCGCCGCCGCGAAGCTGCGTGCCAACCTGGCGATCGATTGCGCCAACGCTGTCGCGCACCAGGTTCACGGCGCCATCGGCTTCACGCGCGAGCACGACCTGCGCCACTTCACGCAGCGCCTGCTGGCCTGGCGCAGCGAATTCGGCAACGACCGCCACTGGAGCGAGGCACTCGGCCAGGCGGTGATCTCGCGGGGTGTCGATACCTTCTGGGCCGACCTCACCGCGCGTGGCGATGCGGCCGCGATGGCATCGGCCGCGGATGAGCCGGCAGGTGCCGCTGTCGACACCGTTGTGGCCAATCCAGAAAAAGAGCGTGCACGATGAACGACGCCGTGATCGTCGCCACCGCGCGCACCGCCATCGGCCGGGCTGGCCGCGGCGCATTGAACAACACCCATGGCGCGACCCTGGGCGCCAAGGTCATAGCAGCCGCATTGCAGCGCGCCGGCGTGCCACCCGATGCGGTCGACGATGTGCTGCTGGGCTGCGCCTGGCAAGAGGGCGCCACCGGCAGCAACATCGCCCGCCAGGCGGCTTTGCGCGCTGGCCTGCCGGATTCGGTGCCGGCGGCGACGCTGGACCGCAAGTGCGCATCCGGCCTCAACGCCATCGCCATCGCCGCGAACCAGATCCGCTGCGGCGAGGCCGAGCTGGTGGTGGCCGGTGGGCTGGAATCGGTGTCGCTGGTGCAGGACCATCGCAACCGTCATCGCACGGTCGATGCTGAACTGATGGCGTCATGGCCCGGCGTTTACGCGACGATGATCGCCACCGCCGAGAACGTCGCCACGCGCTATCGCATCAACCGCGAAGCGCAGGACGCCTACGCGCTGCGCAGCCAGCAGCGCACCGCAGCCGCCCAGGCGGCAGGGCGTTTCGATGCCGAGATCGTGCCGGTGGATGTGCTGCAGGAACTGCGCGACAAGCAAGGCCAGGTGACCGGTACCCAAGCGCTGAAGTTCATGCGCGACGAAGGCAACCGCCCGGAGACCAGCGCCGAGGGCCTGGCCAAGCTGAAGGCGGTGGTCGGCGAACACGGCGTGGTGACGGCCGGCAATGCCAGCCAGCTGTCCGATGGCGCCTCGGCCTGCGTGCTGATGGACGCGCGCCGCGCTGAACGGGCGGGCCTCGCGCCGCTGGGCATCTTCCGCGGCTTCGCAGTGGCCGGCTGCGCGCCGGACGAGATGGGCATCGGCCCGGTGTTCGCGGTGCCGCGGCTGCTGCAGCGGCATGGCCTGGGCATCGATGACATCGGGCTGTGGGAGTTGAACGAGGCCTTCGCGGTGCAGGTGCTGCACTGCCGCGACGTGCTGGGCATTGCCGACGATCGGCTCAACGTCAATGGCGGCGCCATCAGCATCGGCCATCCCTTCGGCATGAGCGGATCGCGCCTGGTCGGCCATGCGCTGATCGAAGGCCGGCGCCGCGGCGTGCGGTATGCCGTGGTGACGATGTGCGTGGGCGGCGGCATGGGCGCCGCGGCCCTGCTCGAGATCACCTGAATCGAGACTTGAGAGGACACGATGACAAACGACATCCCGCTGCACGACGGCCTGTTCACCTGGCCCTCGGCCACGCCGCAGCTGATCGGTGGCCGCTGTACCGATTGCGGCAGCTTCCACTTTCCGCCACAGGACAACTGCCCGCATTGCGCCGGGCTGGCCGTCGAACGCCAGCCCCTGAGTCGCCGCGGCACGCTGTGGACCTGGACCGTGCAGGGCTTCGTGCCGCCGGTGCCGCCGTATGCCGGCGCGGTGGAGGGCTTCGTGCCCTTCGGCGTCGGTTATGTCGAGCTGCCCGAAGGCCTGTGCGTGCAGGGCCGGTTGACCGTGAACGACCCGGCGCAGCTGCGCATCGGCATGACCATGGAGCTGACCACCGAGACGCTGCACACCGATGCGGATGGCGCTCACATCGTGAGCTATGCATTTCGACCGGTCGCCGCATGAAGCGCAGCGAGACAGCCCCCAAACAGCCCCCAGCACCCCGAACGGAATAGCAGCATGAACCCGGATATCGCAATCATCGGCGTCGGCCTCTACCCCTTCGGCCGCCACGAGAAGGTCTCGGCCATCGAAATGGGCGTGGTCGCCGCGCGCCAGGCCATGGCCGATGCAGGGGTGCAGTGGAAGGACGTGCAGGTGGCCTATGCCGGCAGCCTGTCGGTGATGATGCCCGAGACCATGGTGAAGTTTCTCGGCCTCACCGGCATCCCGTTCAGCAAGCTCTTCAACGGCTGCGCCACCGGCGGCAACCTGCTGCTGAACACGGTGAACGCGATCCGCGCCGGCCGGGCCGACGTGGGCATCGCGATCGGGCTGGACCAGCATCCCAAGGGTGCGTTCTCGTCGGGCGACAGCATGGCCTCCACCGGGCTGCCGCAGTGGTACGGCGAGGCCGGCCTGGCCGTCAACCCGCAGTTCTTCGCGATGAAGCTGCAGCGCTACATGCACGAGCACGGCATCACGCCCGCCACGCTGACACGCACTGCCGTCAAGGCCTTCGCCAACGGCGCGCTGAACCCCGCGGCCTGGCGGCGCAGCGCACTCAGCGCTGAAGAGATCGACAGCTCGCGCATGGTCTGCGATCCGCTGCGCAAGTACCACTTCTGTTCGCCAAGCGATGGTGCGGCGGCGGCCATCGTCTGCCGCGCCAGCATCGCGCACCGCTTCACCGGCACACCGATCTACCTGCGTGCCGGCGAGTTCAGTTCGCGGCTGTCGGGATCGTTTGACGTGCAGAGCACCTCGTTCCTGACACGGGCCACGCTCGGCGCGACCGAGCTGGCATCGCAGGCGGCCTATGCGGCTGCCGGCATGGCGCCGGACGAGATCGACATCGTGCAGTGCCAGGACACCGAGGTCGGCCACGAAATCATGCACCTGGCCGAGCTGGGCCTGTGCCGGCATGGCGAGCAGGAGGCCTGGATTCACGATGGCGCCACCGCGCGCACCGGCCGGCTGCCGACCAATACCGACGGCGGCCTGCTGGCCAATGGCGAGCCGATCGGTGCTTCGGGCCTGCGCCAGATCTACGAGATTTGTCGCCAGCTGCGCGGCGTGGCCGGGCCGCACCAGGTGCCGCGTGCGCTGAAGACCGGGCTGACGCATGTCTACGGCTTCCCGGGTTCGAGCTGCGTCACCATCCTGTCGAGATGATCCCATGCGAGCCTGGGTCAGCCACGGTGCCGGCCTCGAGCGGCTGAAGCTCGAGACACGCGAAACCCCGCGCCCCGGCCCGGGCCAGGTGCTGCTGCGCCTGCGTGCTGCTTCAGTGGCGCTGCGCGATCACAAGATGGCGTTGGGGGCTTATGGCGCCGGTGCTGATGCGTCGGGCCGCGTGCTGGGCGGTGAGGGTGTCGGCGAGGTCGCGGCGCTGGGCCCGGGCGTGTCTGGCTGGGTCATCGGCCAGCGGGTGAGCCCGCTGTTCATTCAGGGCTACACGGCCGAGCGCATCGCGGCCCAGGCCATCGCCGCCACCTCGCTCGGCGGCCTGCAGCGCGATGGCTGTTTCGCCGAATTCATGTTGGCCGATGCGGCCGCACTGGTCGAAGTGCCGAATCACCTCAGCGATGCCCAGGCCGCGGCGCTGCCGTTTGCCGGCCTCACCGCGTGGTGCGCGCTGCGCAGCCAGCGCGCGCTGAGGCCCGGCGACTGGGTCGTGACGCAGGGCAGCAATGGGCTGATGCTGCTGGCGCTGCAATTCGCGCTGGCGGCCGGCGCGCGGGTCATCGTCACATCGAAGAACGACGACAAGCTGGCGCGGGCCCAGGCGCTGGGCGCCACGCGGCTCATCAACTACCAGAGCCGGCCCGACTGGGCCGCGGCGGTGCACGACATCACGCAGGGCGAAGGCGCCGCGCTGGTGCTGGACCCCGGCGGCGCGCAGACCATCGCGCAATCACTGGCTGCACTGCAGCCTGGCGGCACCTGCTGCGTCGTTGGCGCGCTAGGAGCCAGCCCCGAGCTGGGCATCAGCCTGCCGTTGCTGCTGGGTCACCAGCTCAGCGTCGTGGGCTGCAACGGCGGCTCACTGGCGGCCCACCGCGCCATGGCCGCGGAAGTGGCGCGGGCTTGCATCGAGCCCGTCGTCGAAGCGGTCTGGCCCTTCGAACAACTGCCCGAGGCCCTGGCGGGCGCACCCAAGGCCGAGCAGTTCGGCAAGGTGGCACTGCAGATCGCTGAGTGAATGATCGCCGAGTGAACTGATGGACTTCAACGACACCCCCGAAGAGGCCGCCTTCCGCGCCGAGGCGCGCGCCTGGCTGGCCGCCAATGCGCCCCCGCGCGACGCCGCCAACTCGCTGGCCATCAACCAGGAAACCGGCGACTTCAGCGCCGAGTTTCCGCAAGCCCGGGCCTGGCAGGCGCGCAAGTACGACGCAGGCTTCGGCGCCATCTACTTCCCGCGTGAACTGGGCGGGCGCAGCGGCAATGCGCTGCAGCACATGATCTTCATGCAGGAGGAGGCGGCCTTCGATGTGCCGGCCACCAACCACTTCATGATCGTCAACCGCGGCTGCTGCTCGCTGCTGATCAAGCATGGCAGCCAGCCGCTGCACCGCGAGTTGATCCGGCCATCGCTGCGCGCCGACAAGGTCTGGTGCCAGCTGTTCAGCGAACCCGGCGCCGGCTCCGACCTGGCCGGCGTGCGCACGCGCGCCGAACGCGATGGCGATGAGTGGGTCATCACCGGCCAGAAGATCTGGACCAGCAACGCCCACCTGGCCGACTGGGGCGTGCTGGTCGCGCGCAGCGATGCCAGCGTGCCCAAGCACAAGGGCCTGAGCTTCTTCATCGTCGACATGAAGCTGTCCGGCATCAGCACGCGGCCGATCCGCCAGCTCACCGGCGGCAGCAATTTCAATGAAGTCTTTCTGGACGGGCTGCGCTTGCCCGATGCCTGCCGTATCGGCGATGTCGGTGCGGGCTGGAAGGTGGTGGTGTCCTTCCTGGCCGGTGAGCGCAGCAACATCGCGGTGAAAGAACTGCAGCCGCTGATCGCCGCACTGATCCGGCTGGCGCGCCAGGTGCGCATCGGCGGCCGCCCGGCGATTGAAGACGGCGGCGTGCGCGAGCGCATCGCTTCGTTCCATCTGCGCGAAGCGGGTGTGCGCCTGACGGTGCAGCGCATGCTCACCGCGCTGGCGCGTAACGAGGAACCCGGTCCCGAGATTGCCATCGGCAAACTGGTGCTGGGCACGCTGGTGCAGGAGATGACCGCTTTTGCACTGGACCTGATGGGCAGCCATGGCGCGGTGATGGATGCCGATGCGTCGCCGATGGCCGGCGTGTGGCAGAGCGAATGGCTGGGCTCGGTGGTCGACCGCCTGGGTGGCGGCACCGACGAAATCATGCGCAATGTGATCGGCGAACGCATCCTCGGCCTGCCTGAAGACGTGCGGGTGGACAAGCACCTGCCGTTCAACCAGCTGAGAGCGTGAGAGGCCATCCGATGTATCAGGCCAGCCCGGCCCCCACGGTCGCGGAGCACTTGAATGGACTTTGACTTTTCTCCCGAGCAGAAGGAGATGCAGCACCAGGCGCGGCGCGTGCTGGCCGAGTGCTGCGACTTGCGCTTTGTGCGCCGCGTGCTGGATGACGATGCGGAGGGCGGTGCTGCCGCTGCACACACGCTGTGGCGCCAGGTGGCCGAACTCGGCTGGCTGGGCGCGGCGATCCCCGAAGCCCATGGTGGGCTCGGGCTGGGCGGCAGCACCTTGGCGCTGATCGCCGAGGAGCTGGGCCGCGCCCTCGCGCCGCTGCCGGTGGCCGCGTCGATCTACCTGGCCGCACCCTGCGTGCTGCATGCCGGCACACCGGCGCAGTGCGGCGCGCTGCTGCCGGACCTGGCCAGCGGCGAACGCGTCGCCACGCTGGCGGCCGCCGAAGGGCTGGTCGGCATCGGTGAGCTGGCGGCGCAGCGTGCGCAGGTGGTGGGCGGCAAGCTCAGCGGCATCAAGCTCCCGGTGCCCGATGGCATGGCCGCGCACTGGGCGGTGGCCAGCGCGCAGGGCGACGAAGGGCCCGGCCTGTATGTCGTCGATCTGCACGGCCCCGGCGTGCTGCGCCAACCACTGCAAAGCCTGGACAGCACCAAGCCGCTGGCCCGCATCGAGTTCCGGGCCGCGCCTGCGCAACGCCTCGCCGGCGCGCTCCCGGCCGCGGCGGCCCTGCAGCGCGTGCTGGACGAAGCGGCCGTGTGGCTGGCCTTCGAGCAGATCGGCGGCGCCGATGCGGCACTGGCCTTGAGCATCGAGCATGCCCGCACGCGGCATGCGTTCGGCCGCGCCATCGGCTCGTTCCAGGGCATCAAGCACAAGCTGGCCGACATGTATGTCCGCAACCAGCTGGCGCGCGCCCACGCCTGCTACGGCGCCTGGGCGCTGGAGTCTGCGCCGCAAGCCTTGCCGGCGGCCGCG
>NZ_DATILJ010000162.1:0-12868 GCF_035476535.1 Aquabacterium sp. | reverse complement strand
CGCATGAGCTGGCGCTGGATTTACCGCTGGGCGAGCTGCTCTCGCTGGCACAGCGCTGAAGTTCGCGCGGTTTCAGCCGAAAACCCGTCACACCGCCCGGGCCGGGAGCCCTGGCGCATGTTCTCCTTCCTAACAAACGTCAACCCAGGAGTACCCATGCCCTCGTTCCGCTTCGTGACTGCTACCGCGGCTGCTGCCGCCATGTTGCTGTGTTCCGCCCTCGCCCGGGCCGCCGACGACGGCATCAGCGACAGCGAGATCCGCATCGGCATGGTCAACGTGCAAAGCGGGCCGGCCGCAGGCCTGGGCAAAGGCATGCTCGAAGGCGCGCTGGCGGTGTTCAAGGACGTCAATGCCAAGGGTGGCGTGCACGGCCGCAAGATCAACCTGGTGGTGGCCGACGACGGCTATGAACCGAACCGCGCGGTCGACGAAACGCTGAAGATGATCGAGCAGGAGAAGGTCTTCTCGCTGTTCGGCTATGTCGGCACGCCCACGGCCAATGCGGTGCTGCCCATCGTCAAGGAAATGGACGTGCCGCTGGTGGGTGCGTTCACCGGCGCGATGACCTTGCGCCAGCCGGTGACCAAGCAGCTGTTCAACGTGCGCGCCAGCTACGACGACGAGGCCGAGACCCTGGTGGCGCACTTCATCGAGAAGGGCGCCAAGTCGGTGGCCGTGTTCTACCAGGACGACGGCTTCGGCACCGCGGTGCTCTCAGGCACCGAGAAGGCCTTGAAGAAGCGTGGCCTGGCGGTCGCCGCCAAGGGCACCTTCCAGCGCAACACGCTGGCCATCAAGACCGGCCTGGCCGCGATGCTCGATGCCAAGCCCGACGCGGTGGTGATGGTCGGCCCCTACGCCCCGCTGGCCGCCTTCATCAAGGAGGCCCGCGGCGCGGGCCTGAAGTCGCAGCTGGCCACCGTGTCCTTCGTCGGCACCGACAACCTGGTCGGTGAAGTCGGCAAGGCCGGCGACGGCGTGCTGATCTCGCAGGTGGTGCCGTTTCCGGCCGACGACAACGCGGCAGTGGCCAAGGAATGCCGCGACGTGATCGCCCGCCATGCCGGCGGCGCCAAGCTGGGCTTCGTCAATTTCGAAGGCTGCCTGACGGCCCGCGTGCTGGTCGGCGCGCTGGACCGCGCCGGCAAGACGCCGACGCGGGCCGCGCTGGTGGCGGCGATGGACGGCATGAAGGGTGTCGACCTCGGCGGTGTCACGCTGAACCTGGCCGCCGACAACCACCAGGCGATGAACCAGGTGTTCCTGACGCAGATCAAGGACGGGCAGATCAGCAAGTTGCGCTGATCACGATCACGAGTCGACGGTTCCTGGGACAACAACATGAAAATCTCGCATCGTCTCATCGCCCTCACCACCTTCACCTCGGCCGGGCTGCTGGCCGTGGCAGCGGTGGGTTATTTTTCGGTCACCTCGATCCAGGCCGACCTGCGCGGCCTCACGCTGCAGGCCACGCCGCTGCAGAACCGCACCTACGAGCTGCAGGAGCGCACCGAGCGGGCCATGGGCAGCCTGCTGCGCCTGTCGCTCGCCCGCTCGCCCGATGAAGCCAAGCGCAGCAGCGGCGCCTTCGAGGCCGAGCTGAAGGAGCTGGAGCGCCTGACCGGCGAGATCAGCCGGCTCGACCGCAGCGTGGCCAGCGATCTCGGCGCCTTCCGCAGTGCGCACCAGCAGATCGACGGCACCGTGGCGCGGCGCCTGCAGGATGACAGCGCGTACCGCAGCGAGACCGCGCGGGCGCGCGACGCGCTGCAGCAGGCCGAACAGGCCATCACCACCACGCGCGCCGCGGTGGCCACCATCGAGACCGAAGCCGCGAAAGCGGCCGACAAGGCCCAGGAGGTCGGCCGCGGCCTGGCCGCGGGCACCAAGGCCGCGCTGCTGGCCCAGGCCCGCATGAAGGACCTGGTGATCCTGGTCGGCGAGACCGACCTGGTGAGCAACCGCTTCCGCATCACGCCGCTGAAGGAAAAGCTCAAGGCCACGATCGACGCGATCCAGCGCATGGAACTCGAAGGCGCGCAGGCCGACCTGCTGAAGGAGGTGAAGGGCCTGGCGGTGTCCCTCAACGAGGCTTTCGTCAAGGAGGGCAATGGCCTGTTTGCGCTGCGCACCGAGGTGCTGGCCGGCAAGAAGGAGCAGGAAGCCGCTTACCAGGCCCAGCGCAAGGCCATCCTCAAACCGCTGGACGATGAGGCCGCCAAGCTCGGCGCCGCGGTCGATGCGCTGGAGGTGCAGGGCGCCAAGCAGCGCCAGGTGCTGGAAGCGGCGTTGCGCTTTCGCAATGAACCGGGCGGCGTGGTGGCGGCCAGCGATGCCATTGCGCTGGACATGAAAGAGCTCACCGCCACGCTGCGCCTGCTGATGCTGGCCGCCAGCACCCAGGAAGTGAAGGACGGTGAAGCCTCGCTGGCCAGCCTGGCCGGCCGGATGAACGGCAACGTCGACCGGCTGCGCGCCGGCCTGCAGAAGATGGGGCGGCCGCAGCTGGTGGCCAATGTCGAAGCGGCCACCGAAGCCCTGAAATCGGTGGACGGCTCGATCGCCAAGGTGACCGCGGCCAAGCACAGCGTGCTGGCCAGTGAGGGCGCGCTGCAGCAGGCGCTCGGCGAGCTGAAGCAGGTGGCGGCCAAACAGGCCGAGCAAGGCGCGCTGCAAGTGCGCAACATCACCGAACGCCAGCACCAGGTGGTGGGCCATGTCGACCAGCAGGTGTCGAATTCACTGGCGCTGATCCTGGGCATTGCCGGCGTCATCATCGCCGCCGGTGCCGTGTTGAGCGTGCTCACCGTGCGCGCCGTGACGCGCCGGCTCGACGCGGCCGTGCGGGTGGCTGAAGCCGTATCGAATGGCCGGCTGGACGCCGTGCCCCAGGTGCATGGCAATGACGAAACCACCCGCCTGCTGGGTGCGCTGGGCACCATGGTGCGCACGCTCACCGGCATGGTCTCGCAGATCCGCCAGGCCAGCGACTGCATCCACACCGGCTCCAGCGACATCGCCGGCGGCAACCAGGACCTGAGCGCGCGTACCGAGCAGCAGGCCGGCCACCTGCAGCAGACCGTTGCCTCGATGGCCCAGCTCACCAGTTCGCTGCGCGACAGCTCGGAGGCCGCCCACCAGGTCGAGACGCTGGCCGAGCAGGCCAGCAGCGTGGCGTCGAACGGCGGCGCGGCGGTCGGCCGCGTGGTCACGACGATGGACGAGATCCAGCTCGCCTCGCAGCGCATTGCCGAGATCGTCAGCGTGATCGATGGCATTGCGTTCCAGACCAACATCCTGGCGCTGAACGCCGCCGTCGAAGCCGCGCGGGCCGGCGAGCATGGCCGCGGCTTTGCCGTGGTGGCCAGCGAAGTGCGCGCGCTGGCCGGCAAGAGCGCCGATGCGGCACGCCAGGTCAAGCAGATCATCAGCATCAGCGTCGAGAAGGTGAGCGACGGCTCGAACCGCGTGCGCGAGGCCGGCGTGACGATCGAGTCGGTGGTGACCCAGGTGCACCAGGTCAGCACGCTGATCCAGACCATTTCGCGCGCCAGCCGCGAGCAGTTTGCTTCGCTGGGCGAGGTCAATGGCGCCGTGGCGCAACTCGACGAGATGACCCAGCGCAACGCCGCGCTGGCCCACGAGAGCAACGCCGCCGCGGGCACGCTGTGCCAGCAGGCGGAGAGCCTGCTGCAGGCCGTCTCCGTCTTCAAGCTCGACGACGTGGCCTGAGCTTGCCCCCTACACGCCTGCGGCGTGGTCCCCCCGAGGGGGATCAGGCCGACCGGGGGACCCGGATCGGCCTGAGCTTGCCCCCTTCACGCCTGCGGCGTGGTCCTCCCGAGGGGGATCCGCCCGGGCAAAGGGTTTGTGCGTAGCAGCCCACCCGGGCGGCCGGACGAGCCGGCTGCCCGAAGTCCGGATCGGCGGACGAGCCCTGTTCGCCCTCTCTTCACAAGTCCTTATGAATCAATGACTTAGCTCATTTCTCGCTCTCAATGTCACATGGCACGCCGGATGCTATTCAGCAAGGCCGGCCCGCATCACCCGATGCGAGACAAGACCATGACACAGGAGACAGCGATGAGCACGATGGGCGACCTCGACCCCACCGAAACATCCGAATGGACCGACGCACTCAGCGCCGTCCAGCAGCACCGCGGCAGCGATCGCACCAACTACCTGATCAACCGCCTGGTCGACCAAGGCCGGCGTGATGGCGTGTATGTGCCGCGCTCGCTGACCACCGCCTACTGCAACACCATCCCGCCCGAGCGCGAGGACAAGAGCCCCGGCGACCGCGCCATCGAACATCGCCTGCGATCGATCATCCGCTGGAACGCGATGGCGATCATCCTGCGCGCCAACAAGGATTCGTCGGAGCTCGGCGGGCACATCGCCAGCTTCCAGTCGGCCGCCACGCTGTACGACATCGGCTTCGGCCACTTCTGGCACGCGGCCACCGACACGCACGGCGGCGACCTGCTGTTCATCCAGGGCCACAGCTCACCGGGCATCTACGCCCGCGCCTTCCTCGAAGGGCGCCTCACCGAAGCGCAGCTGCTGAACTACCGCCAGGAGACAGACGGGCAGGGCATTCCGTCCTACCCGCACCCCTGGCTGATGCCGGACTTCTGGCAGTTCCCCACCGTCTCGATGGGCCTGGGCCCGCTGATGGCGATCTACCAGGCGCGCTTCCTGAAGTACCTGCATGGCCGTGGTCTGGCCGACACCGCCAAACGCAAGGTCTGGGCCTTCATGGGCGATGGCGAGATGGACGAGCCCGAATCGCTGGGCGCGATCTCGCTGGCCGGCCGCGAGAGCCTGGACAACCTGGTCTTCGTCATCAACTGCAACCTGCAGCGGCTCGATGGCCCGGTGCGCGGCAACGGCAAGATCGTGCAGGAGCTCGAGAGCGTGTTCCGTGGCGCCGGCTGGAACGTCATCAAGGTGCTGTGGGGCAGCGGCTGGGATGCGCTGCTGGCCAAGGACAAGAGCGGCAAGCTGCTGCAGCGCATGGAAGAGTGCGTCGACGGCGAGTACCAGGACTTCAAGAGCAAGAGCGGCGCTTATGTGCGCGAGCACTTCTTCGGCAAGTACGACGAGACCAAGGCCCTGGTCGCCGACATGAGCGACGACGAGATCTGGGGCCTGACCCGCGGCGGGCACGATCCTGTCAAGGTCTTTGCGGCTTATGCGGCCGCGGTCAAGCACACCGGCCAGCCGACGCTGATCCTGCCGAAGACCGTCAAGGGTTACGGCATGGGCGAATCCGGCGAAGGCCAGATGATTGCGCACCAGGCCAAGAAGATGACGCAGGACGCGCTGCGCGGTTTCCGCGACCGCTTCCAGATTCCGGTGTCCGACGACGAGCTGTCCAGCATGCCCTTCGTCAAGCCGGCCGACGACAGCCCGGAGATGAAGTACCTGCACGAGCGGCGTGCGGCTTTGGGTGGTTACCTGCCGCAGCGCCGGCGCAAATCGGCCTCGCTGGAAATCCCGCCGCTGGCCAGCTTCCAGCGCCTGCTGGACAGCAGCGGCGAGCGTGAGATCTCCACCACGATGGCCTTCGTGCAGATGCTCGGCACGCTGGTGCGCGACAAGCAGATCGGCAAGCATGTGGTGCCCATCGTGCCGGACGAATCACGCACCTTCGGCATGGAAGGCATGTTCCGGCAGCTCGGCATCTGGTCCTCGCTGGGCCAGCTGTACAAGCCGCAGGACGCCGACCAGCTGATGTACTACCGCGAGTCGAAAGACGGTCAGGTGCTGCAGGAAGGCATCAACGAAGGCGGTGCGATGTCCAGCTGGATCGTCGCGGCGACTTCGTACAGCACGAACAACGTGCCGATGATCCCGTTCTACATCTACTACTCGATGTTCGGGCTGCAGCGTGTGGGCGACCTGGCCTGGCTGGCGGGCGACATCCGCGCACGCGGTTTCCTGCTGGGCGGCACCGCCGGGCGCACGACGCTGAACGGCGAAGGCCTGCAGCATGAGGACGGCCACAGCCACATCCTCGCCGGCACGATTCCCAACTGCATCAGCTACGACCCGACCTTCGCCTACGAGGTGGTGACGATCATTCGCGACGGCATGCGGCGCATGTACGCCGAGCAGGAAGACGTTTATTACTACGTCACGCTGATGAACGAGAACTACCCGCACCCCGGCATGCCTGAGGGCAGCGAGGCAGGGATCCTGAAGGGCCTCTATCAACTCAGCGACGGCGGCAAGACACCGAAGAAGGGCCACCGCGTTCAGCTGATGGGCAGCGGCACCATCCTGCGCGAGGTGATGTTCGCGGCCGAGTTGCTGCAACGCGACTTCGGCATCGCCGCCGACGTCTGGAGCGCCACCAGCTACAACGAGCTGCGCCGCGACGGCATGAGCACCGAGCGCTGGAACCGGCTGCATCCGACCGAAGCGCCGCGCAAGAGCCATGTGGAGACGTGTCTCGAGGGCCATGACGGCCCGGTCATCGCCGCGACAGACTACATGCGTAACTATGCTGACCAGGTCCGCGATTCCGTGCAGGCCGCCGGCCGGCGCTACACCGTGCTGGGCACGGACGGCTTCGGCCGCAGCGACTACCGACGCAAGCTGCGCCGCTTCTTCGAGGTCGATCGCTGGCACGTGACCGTCGCCGCGCTGAAGGCGCTGGCCGACGACGGCGTGATCAAGCCGGCCGTAGTGGCCGAGGCGATTGCGAAATATGGGCTCGACGCCGAGCGTGCGGCGCCCTGGACGGTGTGAGGCACGACATGAGCAACATGAACGACATCAAAGTGCCCGACATCGGCGACTTCACCGATGTGCCGGTGATCGAGATCTTCGTCAAGGTCGGCGACACGGTGAAAGCCGAAGACCCGCTGGTCTCGCTGGAGTCCGACAAGGCGACGATGGACGTGCCGGCGCCGCGCGGCGGCAAGGTCAAGTCCATCAACGTGAAGGTTGGCGACAAGGTCGGTGAAGGCAGCGTGATCATGGTCTTCGAAGGCGAGGGCGGGGCAGCAGCGCCTGCGCCGGCCGAAGCGGCCAAGCCGAGTGTCAGCGCACCGCCCTCGGCCGTCAGCGCACCGGCCGGCGTGGCGGACGTGCGTGTACCCGACATCGGTGACTTCAAGGACGTGCCGGTGATCGAGATCTTCGTCAAGGTCGGCGACACCGTGAAGGCGGAGGACCCGCTGGTCTCGCTGGAGTCCGACAAGGCGACGATGGATGTGCCCGCGCCGCTGTCCGGCGTTGTTCAGGCGATCAAGATCCAGGTCGGTGACAAGGTCAGCGAAGGCTCGGTGATCCTGACGCTGACCACCGGAGATGGCAAGGCAGCGGCGGTGGCGACGCCGGCAGCGTCCGCCGCTGCGGTGGCTGCGCCTGCTGCCGCGCCCGCAGCCGCTGCCGTGTCCGGTGGTGGCATCGATGAAGCCGCCTTCGCGCTGGCCTACGCCGGCCCGGCGGTGCGCAAGCTGGCGCGTGAAATGAGCGTCAACCTGGGCGCGGTCAAGGGTACCGGCGAGCACGGCCGCATCGTGCGTGAGGACGTATTGGCCTTCGCCAAGGGTGGCGCCACGGCGACTGCCCCGGCGGCAGCCAAAGCCGCACCGGCGTCGGCCGGTGGCGGAAGTGGCGGCGGCCTCGACCTGCTGCCCTGGCCCAAGGTGGACTTTGCGAAATTCGGCCCGATCGAGCGCAAGGAGCTGTCGCGCATCAAGAAGATCTCGGCCGCCAACCTGCACCGCAACTGGGTCGTCATCCCCCACGTCACGACGCACGACGAAGCCGACATCACCGATCTCGAAGCCTTCCGCGTGCAGATGAACAAGGAGCTGGAGAAGTCGGGCGTCAAGCTCAGCATGCTGCCCTTCATGATGAAAGCGGCGGTGGCGGCGCTCAAAAAATTCCCCGAGTTCAACGCCAGCCTGGAAGGTGACGCGCTGGTGCTGAAGAACTACTGGCACATCGGCTTTGCCGCCGACACGCCGAACGGCCTGATGGTGCCGGTGATCCGCGATGTCGACAAGAAGACCGTGCCCGACATCGCGAAGGAAATGGGCGAGCTGGCCAAGCTGGCACGCGACGGCAAGTTGAAGCCCGACCAGATGCAGGGCGGCACCTTCACGATCAGCTCGCTGGGCGGCATCGGCGGCATCTACTTCACGCCCATCATCAATGCGCCCGAGGTCTCGATCATGGGTGTCTGCAAGAGCTACTGGAAGCAGGTGTCCAGCGACGGCAAGGCTTACCAGTCGCGGCTGATCCTGCCGCTGTCGCTGTCCTGGGACCACCGCGTGATCGACGGCGCCGCGGCCGCTCGCTTCAACGTCTACTTCGCCAACGTGCTCGCCGATCTGCGGCGCGTGCTGTTCTGAACCCGGGGGCTGCATCACATGACGCAATTGATCGAAGTGAAGGTTCCGGACATCGGTGACTTCAAGGATGTCGCGATCATCGAGCTGCTGGTCAAGCCCGGTGAGGTGATCGCGGTCGAGACCGCGCTGATCATGGTCGAGTCCGACAAGGCCTCGATGGAGATCCCGTCGACCCATGCCGGCACGGTGAAAGAGCTGAAGGTCAAGCTGGGCGACAAGGTCAGCGAAGGCTCGGTGATCCTGGTCGTCGAAGCCGCAGGTGCTGCGGCGGCCGCGCCCAGCCCGGCGCCGGCAGCGGCGGCAGCAGCGCCGGCACCGGTCGCAGCGGTGCCGGCGCCCACGGCCGGCAGCTTCACCGGCAAGGCCGATGTCGAATGCGAGGTGCTGGTGCTGGGCGCCGGCCCCGGCGGTTATTCGGCCGCTTTCCGCAGCGCCGACCTGGGCATGAAGACCGTGCTGGTCGAACGTTATGCCACGCTGGGCGGTGTCTGCCTGAACGTCGGCTGCATCCCGTCGAAGGCGCTGCTGCACACCGCCAGCGTGATGGACGAAGTCAAGCTGTTGGCCCACCACGGTATCAAGTTTGCGGCACCGGAAGTCGACATCGATGGCTTGCGCGGCTTCAAGGACGGCGTGGTCAAGAAGCTGACCGGCGGCCTGGCCGGCATGGCCAAGGCGCGCAAGGTGGAAGTGCTCACTGGCGTCGGCGGCTTCCTCGACCCGCATCACCTCGAAGTGGTGGCCGCAGGCGGCGCGCGCAAGGTCGTGAAGTTCGCCAAGGCCATCATCGCCGCCGGCTCGCAGGCGATGAAGTTGCCCTTCATGCCCGAGGACGAGCGGGTCGTCGATTCCACCGGTGCGCTGTTGCTGAAGTCGATTCCGAAGCGCATGCTGGTGGTCGGTGGCGGGATCATCGGATTGGAGATGGCGACGGTCTACTCGACCCTGGGCACACGCATCGATGTTGTCGAAATGCTCGACGGCCTGATGCAGGGCGCCGACCGCGACTTGGTCAAGGTGTGGGAGAAGTTCAACACACCGCGCTTCGACACCGTGATGCTGAAGACCAAGACCATCGGCGCCAAGGCGACAAAGGCCGGCATCGAGGTCAGTTTCGAAGGCGAGAAGGCGCCCAAGGAATCGCAGGTCTACGACCTGGTGCTGGTCGCAGTCGGTCGCAGCCCGAACGGCAAGAAGATCGGCGCTGACAAGGCGGGCGTCGCCGTCACCGACCGTGGCTTCATCAACGTCGACAAGCAGATGCGCACCAACGTGCCGCACATCTTCGCGATCGGCGACATCGTCGGCCAGCCGATGCTGGCCCACAAGGCGGTGCACGAGGCGCACGTGGCGGCCGAGGTGGCACATGGCGAGCAGGCGTTCTTCGACGCACGCCAGATCCCCTCGGTGGCCTACACCGACCCCGAGGTGGCCTGGGCCGGCAAGACCGAGGAGCAGTGCAAGGCCGAGGGCCTGAAGATCGGCAAGGCGGTGTTCCCGTGGGCGGCCTCGGGCCGTGCCATCGCCAATGGCCGCGACGAAGGTTTCACCAAGCTGCTGTTCGATGAAGCCACGCACCGCATCGTCGGCGGCGGCATCGTCGGCACGCATGCCGGCGACCTGATCAGCGAGATCTGCCTGGCCGTCGAGATGGGCTGCGTGCCGGCTGACATCGGCAAGACCATCCATCCGCATCCGACGCTGGGCGAATCGATCGGCATGGCCGCCGAGGTCTTCGAAGGCCATTGCACCGACCTGCCGCCGGTGAAGAAGAAGTAGGCGCTGCGCCATGGCCCTGAACCTGGCTTTCGAGACCGTCGGCAGCGGGCCGCCGCTGCTGGTGCTGCACGGGCTGTTCGGCTCCGGCAGCAACTGGCGAAGCATCGCCCGTCATCTCGGCGTTACCCACACGGTGCACAGCGTGGACTTGCGCAACCACGGTGCATCGCCCTGGGCCGACAGCATGAGCTATGCCGAGATGGCCGACGACGTGCTGCAGCTGATGGACCGGCTCGACTTGATAGCGCCCATCGTGCTCGGCCACAGCATGGGCGGCAAGACGGCGATGGCGCTGGCCCTGCGCCAGCCCGCGCGGGTTGGCGGCCTGATCGTGGTCGACATCGCACCGGTCTCGTATGCCGACACGTTGACGCCTTTTGCCCAGGCCATGAGCACGGCCGATGTGGTGACCACCGCCAGCCGGGCCGAGGTGCAGCGGCGCTTGCAGCAGGCCGTGCCGGACCCCGGCGTCGTGCCCTTCCTGATGCAGAACCTGGTGCTGCACAACGACCACTTCGATTGGCGCATCAACCTGATGGGCATCTGCGCGGCGATGCCGCAGCTCTGCGGCTTCCCCGGCGAGCTGCTGGGCGGGCGCTTCGAGCGGCCGGTGACGGTGATTGCCGGCGAGCATTCCGACTACGTGGCGCAGCGCGATGGCGCGGCCTTTGCGCCGATGTTCCCGCAGGCCCAGGTGGAGGTGATCGCCAACGCTGGCCACTGGGTGCATGCCGACCAGCCCGCGGCCTTCGTGGCCTGCGTGAAGCGGGCGCTGCAACAAGTCCCTCGGCGCGCCGCCACCGCGAGCGCGCATTGAATCCGACACGACAAGACAAGGAGAGACCGACATGAGCGACGACACCCTGCGCGAAGCCGCACTGGACTACCACCGCTATCCCACGCCGGGCAAGATCTCGGTCAATCCGACCAAGGCCATGGCCACGGCGCGAGACCTGTCGCTGGCCTATTCGCCCGGCGTCGCCGATGCCTGCATGGCGATTGCCGAGGATCCGCGCGAAGCCGGCAACCTGACGGCGCGCAGCAATCTGGTGGCCGTCATCACCAACGGCACAGCCGTGCTCGGCCTGGGCGACATCGGCCCGCTGGCCGCCAAGCCGGTGATGGAAGGCAAAGGCTGCTTGTTCAAGAAGTTCGCCGGCATCGATGTGTTCGACATTGAACTGGCCGAGAACGACCCCGACAAGTTGATCGAGACCATCGCCCGCATGGAGCCCACCTTCGGCGGCATCAACCTCGAGGACATCAAGGCACCGGAGTGCTTCTACATCGAGACCCAGCTGCGCGAGCGCATGAAGATCCCGGTCTTCCATGACGACCAGCATGGCACGGCCATCGTCGCCGCCGCGGCGATCCTCAATGCGCTGAAGCATGTGGGCAAGAACATCGCCGAGGTCAAGCTGGTGGCCTCCGGCGCCGGCGCCGCGGCCCTGGCCTGCCTGGACATCGCGGTGAGCCTGGGCCTGAAGCGCGAGAACATCTTCGTCAGCGACGCCAAGGGCGTGGTGTACATGGGTCGCACCGAGGGCATGGACCCGAACAAGGCGCGTTATGCCCGCGACACCAGCGCGCGCAAGCTCGCCGACGTGATGCAGGACGCCGACATCTTTCTCGGCCTGTCGGCCGGCGGCGTGCTGAAACCCGAGATGGTCAAGGCCATGGCGCGCGACCCGATCATCCTGGCGATGGCCAACCCGACGCCGGAAATCACGCCCGAGGATGCGCTGGCCGCGCGGCCCGATGCGGTGATCGGCACCGGCCGTTCGGACTACCCGAACCAGGTCAACAACGTGCTGTGTTTCCCGTTCATCTTCCGCGGCGCGCTGGATGTCGGTGCGACGACGATCAACGAAGCGATGAAGCTGGCCGCCGTGCGCGCCATCGCCGAACTGACGCACCAGGAGATTCCCGAAGTCGTGGCCCAGGCCTACGGTGCCAGCGGTCTGCGCTTCGGCCGCGACTACCTGATCCCCAAGCCCTTCGATCCGCGCTTGATCGAAGTGGTGGCACCGGCCGTGGCCCAGGCAGCGATGGACAGCGGCGTCGCCAGCCGGCCGATCACCGACATGCCGGCCTACCGCCAGCGCCTGTCGCAGTTCGTCTACCAATCCAGCAGCAGCATGCAGCCGCTGTTCGCCGCGGCCAAGCGTGCACCCAAGCGCGTGGTCTATGCCGAAGGTGAAGACGAGCGTGTGCTGCGCGCGGCGCAAGTGGTGGTCGACGAGGGCCTGGCGCGGCCGTTGCTGCTGGGCCGGCCCGAGGTGATTACCCATCGCATCGCCGAGTACGGCCTGCGCCTGACACCCGGCACCGATTGCGAGACCATCAACCTGCAAGACCCGGCGGTGTACGGCGATGCGGCGGACGACTACTTCCAGCTCAAGCGCCGCGAAGGCGTGTCGCGCGCGGTGGCCCGCGTCGAGATGCGCAGCCGCTGCAGCCTGCTGGCAGCCATGCTTGTGCGCCAGGGGCGCGCCGACGCGATGTTGTGCGGGACTTTTGGAAGTTATGGCGAGCACCTGCGCCATGTGCGCGATGTCATCGGCCTGCGCGCCGGCACGCAGACCCTGGCCGCGATGCAGATGCTGATGCTGCCCGGCCGCCAGCTGTTCATCTGCGACACCCACGTCAACCGCGACCCCACAGCCGAACAAGTGGCCGAGATCGCCTTGCTGGCGGCCGAAGAAGTGCGCCGC
>NZ_DATILJ010000161.1:0-12650 GCF_035476535.1 Aquabacterium sp. | reverse complement strand
GGTTGGCGGAGAGATCGAGGCGCTGTTCGAGGGCCAGGACGAGCTGGTGCCACACTTGGTGGCACAGGTCTGCCAGCGGGTGCTGGCACACGAACTGACACGGGTGCGGGCGCTGCCGATGGATTCGCTGGCCTCGTACTCGCTGCTGCTGGGAGCCGACGGCCTGCTCAACAGCCTGGTGGCCAGCGAGTTCCGGCGCTCGCGCGAGGCGCTGGAGCATCTGGTTGAGCGCCACCCCCGCCAGGGCTCGCCCCACGCCATGCTCACGCAGTGGCATGTGTTCCACGTGCTGCAGGGCTGGTCCGACAACGAAGCTGCCGACGTGGAACTGGCGCGCCGGCACGCCGCGCTGGCGCTGGAGAAGGACCCCGGCCACAGCAGAACCTGGGTGGCCGATGGCACCGCCAAGGTGTTTGCCGAGCGTGACTTCGCCGGTGCAGCGACTTCGCTGTTGGAAGCCCTCCGGCTCGATCCGAACTGCGCCACCGCCTGGGCGCGGCTCTCGGAGTGCCAGACCGAAGCTGGCGAGCATGATCGTTCGCTGGCCTCGGTGCTGCGCGCCATCGAGCTCTCGCCGCTGGACCCGCAGCGCTTCATCTACGAGTGTTATGCGGCGCGCAGCTGCATCGTGGCCGGCCACTTCGCCGAGGCCGCGCAATGGGCCCGCGCGTCGCTCCGGTCGAACACGATGCATGCAGTGCCGCACCGCATGCTGGTGGCAGCGTTATGGCTGGCGGGGCAGGCCGAAGCCTCGCGCCAGGCCGCCACCGACTTTCTGCGGCTGTTGCCCAAGGCGCGCGCCACCGATGGCCTGACCGCCGGCAGCCGCACGCCGACGATCACCCCCTTCATGCGCGCGCTCGAAGCGGCCGGCGTGCCGCTGTGAGCCTCCCGCCACCCTGACCCGGCTTCAAGCCGCCCAACGATGCCCGCCTTCAACTCCACCTCATTCCTCAGCGGACTCCATGCCGGCTGGTCGCCCATCGGCCCACGCCGTGGCGCCACGTGGTCGCCCATCGGACCGAGCCACTCACCGATCGGGCCAAGCCACTCACCGATCGGGCCGAGTGCGTCACCCATCGGGCCGGGCCGGGCCTGGGCACCGGGTGATGCCACCGCCGATGCCTCGGCCCTTGGCGAGTGGGAAGGCATCGACGCGCCCTGGACCTACGCCAACGGGGCCACGCTGCAGGCGCAAGCGCTGCTGAAGTCGCGCGCGCGTACCGCCGCGCCGGCTGACGCCCTGGCCATCGATTCGCACATGCCGCCCGCAGCGGATCGTGGCCCCGAGGCGGCCGACCTCTGGCGCTGGGCGCCCGAATTCCGCATGATGGCCGTCAGCGCCGAGCTGGGCGGCCGTGTCTTCGCCCACGATCGCCAAGTTTGGTTAACCGGGCCGGGCCGGGCCGCTGCCACCCGGCTGTACGCACTGCCGGCCAACTTCGACCACATCGATTGGGCCGATCAGATCGACGCCGTGATGCGCGCCGCGGTGGAACGTGAAGACCGCCTGCCCGAGATCCTGAGCCAGGCCTCCAGCCTGTGGGCCTTCTTCGAATCGGTGTGCGGGGTGTCACTCGACCGCGCACCCACATTCCGCGAGCTGGTGCTGGCCGCCGAAGACTGGGCGCTCAAGCTGCTGATGCTGCTCAAGCACAACGTGGGGGCACGCCGGCCCGTGGAGCTTTCGTCGTTGATCCACCCGGTCATCCAGACCCCGGGCCACGGCTCGCTGCCCAGCGGCCATGCCACGCTGGCCGCCATGAACACCGAGCTCCTGACCCTGATGCTGTACTCGAATGGCCGCCAGCCCCACCGGGCGGCGGCACTGAACCGCCTGGCGCGGCGCATCGCCTTCAACCGCGTGGTGGCCGGCGTGCACTTTCCGGTCGACAGCCAGGCCGGCTACGTGCTCGGCCGCCAGCTGGCCCGGGCGCTGGCCAGTCTGGCCGGGCACCCGCCGGCGATCTACAGAACCCGCGATGCGCACACCGTGATTGCCGACCCTTGGCGGCTGCACGAACAGCCCGAGGCCGAGCTGGAGGCCGACGATGTGGAACCGCCGGCCCACGCCGACATCGCGCCGCCCGAGGCCTCGCCCCTGCTGCATGAGCTATGGGGGCAGGCGCAGACCGAACTCGATCGCCTGAGGGTCTGAGACCATGCGTGCACGTTGGTATCCGAACAGCCTCCCTGTCGGCCGGCGGGCGGCCTCTCAGGCCCGCGTTGGGGCCCGCCCGCCTGGCCTGGACCCGCAATGGCGCTGGGCCGTGCACACGCAATGGCGTGGCTTTGCCAACCTGGCGCAATGGCATCTGATGTCGGCCGAGGAGCAGCGAATCCAGGTCATCGTTCAGGCGCCCGAGGGCATGAACTGGGAGGCATTCGATGCCGACCCGGTGCTGGGGTGTAAAACAACGGCAGTGGCTCCCGCCTATCGCACGGCACGGCCTAAGCAGGCGCGCACTCGTCACTTCACCGCCACGCTGCCACTGCAGCACGCCGACGCGCTGGTGAACAACCCCTTTGGCCTGCGCTGGAAGCTGGCCATGCCCTTGCGTGATGCGCAGCGCTCGAACCAGGCATCACCCAAGGGCCTTTTCGGCCCCGACCGGGATGCAGCCGACATGCAGGTCCGCAACCAGTTGGCGGCCATCGTCGCCGCGGCCCGCGCGGCCCCAAACCAGCCCGCATCGCCCCTGCCATTGGCCGCCGCACTGGCAGTGATCGACTTCGGCTGCCCCTTTCTGCATCGCAGCCTGCTGCGCGAAGACCTGGAAGCTGAAGTGCTCGGCACACGGGTCCGAGCGCTGTGGGACCAGGGCTCAGAGCCGGGCCATGCGCTGGCGAACGATGGTGCGGCCAGTTGGCCCTGGACCGTGCCGGGCCAATGGGGTCGGGGCCGGGAGCTGAGCGCTCACATGCTGGACATGATCACCCGGGCCGCCTACACCCCCGGCGGTTTCGACGAAACCCGCGTGTATCGCGGCATCGATCACCTGATCGACCGCGCCGACCCGCGCCGCCGTGTTTGGCGCGCCACCCACGGCGGCCACGTGCTGTCCACCGTCGGCGGCGCGCCCGAGCCGCTTTCGGGCGCGCACGATCAGGGCGCCGGCGCCGACCTGGTGTTCGTGCAACTGCCCTCGCTCACTGCGATGGACAGCTCCGGCGGCTCGCTCGCCGCGCACCTGCTCGACGGCGTGCGCTATGCCATGGGCTGCGTGCAGCACGGCGGGCCGCTGGTCGTGGTCATCAGCTACGGCAACTCCGCCGGCCCGCACGACGGCAGTTCGCTGATCGAATGCGCGTTCGAGGAATTGCTCGCGCAGCGGCCGGACAACTTCGCCATCGTGCTGGCGGGCGGCAATGCGCGCCGAGAGGGCGGCCACACCGCGCGGATCGTGCGGCGCGACCGCAGCGCGCTGCTGCGCCTGCAGCTGGTCGAGGGCGACACCACCGACAGCTTCGTCGAGATCTGGTACCCCAACGCCGGGCCCGCCCTGGAGGTGCGGATGCGCGGCCCGGGCCGCGTGTGGAGCGAGTGGACAGGCCATGACCAGGAGCAGCTAATGCGCGACGGCAGCGCCGACCAGGAGGTGGTGGCGATGATCCGCCACGACAAATACGTGCCCAACGGCGACGGCGCCCATGTGCTGCTGGCCTTTGCGCCAACGGCGCAGCCCGCCGGCGTGGATTGCCGGCTGTGCGAAGCCGGGCTGTGGGAGATCGAGCTTCGGCTGGCCGAACCGGCCGCCAACGCCGAGGTGGCCTTCGAGGCCTGGATCGAGCGCGACGACCCGGCTGGACCCAACCCCGGGCCGCGCAGCCGGTTTGTCGACCTGCTGCGCGACGACGAAGGCAATACCGCCAGCAGCATTGCCAACGGCGCCAGCACCATCAAGGCCTTTGGCTTCAACCTCGAAAGCGGCCGGCCCGCGCCCTACTCCTCGCTGCCGCGGCTGCCACTGCCGCCGCAGCCCGAACATGGCGCGCTGCAGGTGATGGCCGCCTGCGAAGAAGACCGGGTGCAGCCCGACCTGCCCGGCGCCGCCACGCGCAGCGACGACAAACACCGCATGAAGGGCACCAGCGTGGCGGCACCGGTGCTGGCGCGCCAGCTCTTCGCCGTGATGGCCGGCGGGCAGACGATTGGCCGCGCGGACTGGCCCGGCGTGCTGGCGGACCTGATCGACGACCAGGCCCTGCCCACCGTGCAGCGCCTGGTCCGCGACTGAGCCATACGGGCAAAGCGCCCTTTTCGTTCCGCCTTGAATCCGAAGCCCTGGGAGAACCGTCAAAGATTCCTGCGGGTTGAAAGTGGCAGAGACATGATAACGTCTCAACGGCTCGGCCGGCCTGGAGCCGCAGCGCCATCGTCCCGTCCCGGCATCTCGAGATGCCTTCGGGCGTCGGCCGCGCACTCGAAGATGCGGGGCGCGACGCCGCGCTCGAGCAGCGCGTGCTGAAGCTTGGCCCGCATGAACGCGCTCGTGGTGTAGCGTGTCACGCTGGCGTGGTGGCGGGACGCGACCTCGCGCACCATGTCCGTGTACGCGTCTTTGACGGCAATGGCGGTGTGGTGCAAAACTCAATCGGCGTGGCGTGTTCAACGACCTGACCATTGCCATCACTTCCCGCCCAAACCGATGCCCAATTTCAGTCGCATCAGCCGCCGTCCCGTTCCAGCATTGCAAGCCACGCTTGAGCACCACGTTGACGACGAGTCTGGCGCTCAGCACTTCCATCTGGCCACAGACGATGAAGAGCTTGGCTTCCTGGTCGCCTTCCCGACGGTACCCGATCGGAGCGATGGCCGCGCCCATATCCTCGAGCATGTGGCATTGAGTGGCTCGCAGCGGTACCCGGTCGCGAACCCGTTCTTCGCCATGCTGCGCCGCTCCACGGCGACCTTCATGAATGCGATGACCTACGCCGATCGCACGATCTACCCCTTCGCCAGCACCGACCGCAAGGACTTCTTCAACCTGCTCGACGTGTATCTCGACGCCACCTTCTTTCCGAAGCTCGACCCATTGACCTTTCTTCAGGAAGGTTGGCGCTACACCCTCGATGGCGGTCAGCTGGGCTTCCAGGGCGTGGTGTTCAACGAGATGAAGGGCGCCTACAACGACCCCCTGCACGTGCTCAGCCTGGGCATGCGGCGCGAACTGTTCCAGGGCACCACCTACGCTGTCGATTCCGGCGGCGACCCCGTGGAGATCCCGTCGATCTCGCATGCCATTCTCAAAGCCTTTCACGCCAGCCACTACCACCCGTCCGCCACAAGGAACGGGCGCCAACGAGCTGGGCATTCAGTTCGCCTGGCTGTTGGACGAAGCAAGCGACCCTCAGGCGATGCACCTGGCGCACATGCTGGCTTTCGGCTTGCTGGGCAGCGCGTCGGCACCTGTGATGCAGGCCATGCAATCGGCAGGATGTGGTCGCCCGTCCCGCATGACCGGGTTGGACCACAGCGCCCGTCAGATGGTGCTGCACGTGGATATGGAAGGCCTGACGCGGGCGCAGCTCCAGCCCGCCGAGCAATCCGACCTGCCTTGTCACCCGTGCAGTGCCGGACGCTGATTTCTTCGGCAAGCGCGTGGCCGTCGAGCAAGCGCTGTTGAGCTCAAGCCCACGCCACGCGCGCTGCCCAGCCTGACCATTTCAGCCGACGGTACGTGCGCCGCCGCGATTGCCTTGAACGGGCTCACCTATGCCAATGTCATCTACGACGTGGGGACGTTTGACGAAGCCGATTGGCCTTGGTTGAGCCTCTATGCCGACCTGTTGCCGGATCTGGGCGTGGGCACGCAGAACTATGCCGAGGCAAGTGCCTGGCGGCAAAGCCTGGTGCCGGCATTCCAAGTGAGCTTCGATGCGCTGGTGACAGCCGACGGCGCATTGAAGCCGCAGCTCTCGCTGTTCGCCAGCGCGCTGCGCGAGGAGCAAGAGGCCATCACCGCGGTGCTGCAGCGCTGGCTCACCCAGCCACGTTTCGACGAGATCGATCGAATTGCCTTTC
The DNA here is from genome assembly GCF_035476535.1 of Aquabacterium sp. Lineage (GTDB taxonomy): Bacteria > Pseudomonadota > Gammaproteobacteria > Burkholderiales > Burkholderiaceae_C > Pseudaquabacterium. Next base: position 6,625 of record NZ_DATILJ010000161.1, on the reverse strand, counting down.
TCATCACATCGCGGGTGCGCAGCCAGATCTCCGGATTGGGCCAGCTCGGTTCCCGGTATGCCGCTCTGGCCGCCACGGCGCCACTGTCGGCCAAGAGCAAGTTCGACAACCGAGTGCGAGGCACGGACTCGTTTGCCTTCTGCAGCCTGCTGCAGGGCATGGTCGACACGGCAGACGGACTGGCCGCAATCCGTCAGCGCTTGGCGCTTGTGCAAGCGCGTTTACTGACCTGCCCTCGAAGCCTTGTTTGCGCGGGCCTTGACGCTGACGCAGCCAGGCTGGCCCGCAGCCTGATGATCGCCATGCCGGCCCGTCAATCGGCGGGCGCCTGCGCAGCGCTCGTCACACAGCCTGACAGGGTCCCTGCTCAAGCGGCGCTCGACATCGCAGGCCAAGTGAACGACTGCGTCGCAGCGTGGTCAGTGCCGGGCATGAGCCATGTCGATGCCGCCGCGATGGCCGTGACGGCGGAGCCCATGAGCCATCAAATCCTCCATCGCGCACTGCGAGAACAAGGTGGCGCCTATGGCGGATCGGCCTCCTACAGCAGCGACACCGGGATCTTCGTGATGTCGTCCTTCCGCGATCCCCGGCTTGCCGCAAGCTATGCGGACTTTGCGGCAGCGGTCGACACCGTGACGCATTCGGACTTCTCGCAGGTGCAGATCGAGGAAGCCATCATCGGCGTGATCAAGCGACTCGACAAGCCGCAGGCGCCACATGCTGAAGCCTTGTTCGCGTGGCAGTTGATGGCGCGTGGGATCTCGGTCGAAGCGCGCACACGGTTCCGCCAAGGCCTGCTGGCTTGCACGGGAGACGACATCAAGCGGGTCGCCCGCACCTGGCTGGCGCCAGTGGCTCCCAGCAGGGCTGCGGCGGCCGGCAACCTGACACAAGACCTGGCGGGCTTGTCCCCTGTCAACTTGCTGGCATCGTCTACTTGACGTAGCTCAGCGGCAATGCCGTCGTCAACTTGAGTTCTTCCATCGCAAAACTGGAGCTGACATCGCGCAGGCTGGTGCCGGCGGTCAGCCGCTTGTAGACCCCATCGTAGGCTGCGATGTCGGGCACCACCACGCGCAGCAAGTAATCGACGTCGCCACTCATCCGGTAGAACTCGACCACCTCGGGGATGGCTTGAACCGTGGCGCGGAAACGCTCGAACCATTCCTGCGTGTGGGTGCTGGTGCGCACCGACACAAAAACCGTCACGCCGACATTGACCTTCTGCGCGTCCACCAGGGCCACTTGACGGGTGATCACGCCGGCTTCCTTGAGCCGCTGGATGCGCCGCCAGCAAGGGGTCGTCGACAGACCGACCTGCTCGGCGATCTGGGCGACCTGCTGCTCGGCATCCCGCTGCAGGATCTCCAGAATCTTGATATCCAGGGAATCCAATTTCATTGGATCGATTCTATTGGGAATGTGTTTCCAAGACCACGGGGAAGACGGCTCAACAACGAACACGGTTTGCGCGTCGTCAAAAGCAGAATTTCCGTCATTGCAAGAGCCCTTGATCGGGCTCCCCACAGAGGTCCTCCTTGGAAATCTATCTCGACGCCAACGCCACCACGCCCGTGCTTGCCCAGGCCCGCACCGCCGCGCTGGAGGCCATGACCCATGACTACGGCAATCCCAGCAGCGTGCACAGCACGGGCCTGAAAGCGCGCGCCCTGATGGACGCAGTGCGTTCATGTGCGCGGCGTGTCCTGGGTGCGCCCAGCGGCCAAGTGCTGTTCCTGAGCGGCGCGACCGAGGGCATTCAGACGGCTGTGTTGTCGGCCCTGAGTTCATTGCGCGGGCGCGTCGGCATCGACTGCCTGCTTTACGGCGCGACCGAACACAAGGCCGTACCCGAGGCGCTCAGGCACTGGACGCAGTTGCTGGGCCTGGACCTGCAGGTGCTTGCAATTCCGGTGGGACGCGACGGTCGGCACGACTTGGCATGGCTGCGCGAGCACGCGCCGCGTGCCGGCCTGGTCTGCACGATGGCGGCCAACAACGAGACCGGCGTCACCAGCGATCTGGACGGCATCGCCGCAGCCATGGCCGGGACCTCGGCGCTGTGGATGGTCGACAGCGTCCAGGCCCTGGGCAAGATGGCATTGGATCTGGTGAAGCGCCGTATCGACTACGCCCCCTTCTCCGGACACAAGCTGTACGCACCCAAAGGCATCGGCCTGCTGTACGTGCGCGAGGATGCGCCATTCACCCCCTTGATGGCCGGCGGCGGCCAGGAAGGCTCGCTGCGATCCGGCACGGAGAACATGTCGGGCATCGCCGCGCTGGGTGCCGTGTTGGCGGCGCTGGAGGACGGCCGGACCTTTCAAGACCAGACGACCTTGACGGCATTCCGTGACCGGCTCGCTGCGTCTCTTGAGCAGGCCTTCCCGGGACTGGTGTTCAATGCGCCGCCCGAACTCTGTCTTCCGTCCACCTTGAACTTCTCGGTGCCCGGCCTGAGCTCCAAGCTGCTGTTGGATCTGTTCGATGCGGCCCAGGTGCGCGTCAGCGGTGGCTCGGCCTGCAGTGCAGCCAAGGCCGCGCCGAGCGATGTGCTGGAGGCCATGGGGCTGCCAGCATGGCAGACGGCCTCGGCTGTGCGCCTGTCCTTCGGCCCGGCGTCCGACGCCGAGTTCATCGACGAAGCCTGCAAACGGATTCGCGCCTGTGGCGCTGCCTTGCGCGCCAACTGCCTGAGTGGCGGCGAGCAGACGCCGTCCGTGGGCATCGATGGCCTGACGCGCTTTGCGGTCGATGGGGCATGCTGCTACCTGTTGGCCGACGCAGACAGCCGCCGCTGCGTGGTAGTCGATCCCCTGCCTCAACTCACCGAACGGCTGGCCCAACTGCTGAGTTGCCAGAGGTTCACGCTGATGGCGGTGCTGGACACGCACAGCCACGGGGACCACGCATCCTCGGCGCACGACTGGGCCGAGGCCAAGGCGCTGGTGCGTGGCCGCGCCGAACAGGAAAAGGCCCAGCGCAGCTGAGCCTGACATGGACCTGCGCCAACACGCCACGGTCGCACCCGGGCGCCGCGCCATCGTCTGCGGCGATCAGGGCCTGAGCTACGGCGAGCTTGAAGCGCTGGCGAACCGCATGGCCACGGTGTTGCGCCAGCTCGGCCTGCAGCGCGGCGAGCACATCGCCAGCCTGCTGGGCAACCGGCCCGAGGGCCTGGCGCTGGCCTGGGCAGCGTGGCGCACCGGCTTGTACCTGACGCCGATGTCCACCGCCTTGGCCGCACCCGAACTGCGCTATCTGGTGCAGGACTGCGACGCACGCGCCGTCGTCGTCGATGCCGAATTCGCCAAGCTGGTCGACGACCGGATGCCCACGCACCGGCTGTCGCTGCGTGGTGCGATCCCGGGCTTCAGCGCGCTGGAGCCGCTGCTCGCCGCCGCATCGCCGCTGCCGCAGGCCGACGAGCCGCCCGGCGCGCTGATGATGTACACCTCGGGCACCACCGGCGCGCCCAAGGGCGTGATCCGCCCGCTGCTGCCGGCCGATTGGCGCGGCACGCCGCCGTTCGCCGCCGACCTGATCACACTGTTCGGTCTGGCCGGCGACGATGTGCGTTATCTTTCCACCGCGCCGCTGTACCACGCGGCGCCGCTGCGCGGCGCTGGCGGTCACTGCCGGCGGCGGCACGGTGTTCGTGATGGACCGCTTCGACGCCGAGCACGCGCTGCGCCTGATCGAAGATGAGCGCATCACGCACAGCCAATGGGTGCCGGCGATGTTCCAGCGCCTGCTGGCGGTGCCGCCGGCGCGGCGCGCGGCGCTCAGCGCGCCGGCGCATCGCACGGCGATCCACGGTGCAGCGCCCTGCCCGCCGGCGCTGAAACGCACGATGATCGACTGGTGGGGGCCCATCCTGCTGGAGTACTACTCGGGCAGCGAGGGCGTGGGCCTGACCTTGATCGACTCGCACGAAGCGCTGCAGCGCCCAGGCTCGGTGGGCCGCGCGCGCAAGGGCACGCTGCACATTGCCGGCGACACCGGCGAGGCGCTGCCGGCCGGCGCCACCGGGCTGGTCTGCTTCTCGGGCATGGCGCCGTTCGCGTACCACAAGGCACCGGAGAAGACTGCCGCACGCACCTTGCCCCAAGGCTGGCAAACGTTTGGCGACATCGGCCATGTCGACGCCGAGGGCTACCTCTACCTCACCGACCGGCTCGACGACATGATCCTGTCGGGCGGCGTGAACCTCTACCCGCAGGAGATCGAAGCGGCCATTCGTGAGGTGCCCGGTGTCTGGGACTGCGCCGTCGTCGGCATCGCCGACGAGGATTTCGGCGAGCGGCCGGTGGCCTTTGTTGTCGCCGAGCGCAACGCCGCGGACGATCTGCTCGACGCGGTGCGCCGCCACTGTGCGCAACGCCTGGGCCGCTTCAAGCAGCCGCACGCGATCCATGCGCTGGACAGCCTGCCGCGCTCGCCCACGGGCAAGCTGCTGCGGCGACGCCTGCGCGAGCTGATACCGCGTTAGGACGGCCCCGCGAGTGATGCGCGGCTGATCGCTCCGCGTCCTTCGTTTGCTGACAGGGCGCATTGACCACGCATCAGGTGCAGGACCTTGGAAAACTGATTCTTCCGGACTAACGGGTCAGGAAGGACGGCACCCGTGGGACCGGCGAGCCTCGGGCAGTCGAGACCATGAACCAGCGCGATCGATCCACGCACCACTGTGCCGCCGTCGGACTTGCTGCCCCACCGGTACCACCGTCCTGACCCCTGCCTGTATCGCGACGAGGAGATCACGCGCTAGCTCGAGGCCGCCCGACGCCTGCCATCCGCGACCGGTCTGAGGCCTCACACGTTCGCCACGCTCTTCGGCCTGTACGTGGCTACGGGTCTGCGGGCCAACGAACCATTGCGCCTTGACCGTGACGACGTCGACCTCGTCAATGGTGTGCTGACGGTTCGCGACACGAAGTTCGGCAAGCCGCTCCATGTGCCGCTGCACCCCTCCACGCAACGCGCACTACAACGCGACGCCGCCCGCCGGGATCGATCGTGCCACGGCTCAGGCGCGCAGCAGTCCTTGCAGAGGCTTGCCCAAGTCTGATCCCGGGAACAGCGTGCGCGCCGCGCGTTCGGGCTCGATCTGGAACGTTTCAGCGCACGCAGAGGCCACCAGCATGTCCAATCCCAGAGTCGGCTTGAGATCGCGCCCGTCCTGCAGGTTGGCAGGCATGAGGCCCGGCCAGTCGGCGACGACGCGACCTCCCTGCACGGCGCCGCCGACAAGCATGGCCGCTGCACCGGTGCCGTGATCGGTGCCTCCCGTGCCGTTCGCGGCAACCGTGCGCCCGAACTCGGTGGCCACCAGGATCACCGTTTGCGACCACGCCGCGCCCAGCCCTTCGTGCAGTCCGGCGATGAGGCCGTCCAGGCCCTTGAGCTGGCTTGCAAGGCGTGCGTTCTGCCCGCTGTGCGTGTCCCAACCGCTGGTCTCCATCATCGCGATGCGCGGGCCGTCCGCGCGCGCCAGGAAGCCGGCGGCCATGCGGCCGAGCGCCGCCGGGTCTTGCCGCTTCTCCCCGCCGCTCATCTCGCCGGCCATGCCACGCGCATCGAGCGCCGAAGACCACAGCGCATGCAGGTGAGCGTCCTTCGCATAGAGCTGCTCCACGCGCTGCATCAGATCCTCGTTGGCCTGCGGCAGTGCCGAGGGCGCATAGGTCGCGACCTCGACCGGACCGCGCAGCGCCATCGGCACGGCGGGGGAAAAGGCGATGGCCTCCTTGCGGCTGCGCGGCAGCAAGCCCACCAGCCGGTTCATCCAGCCGTCCTTCACCTGGTAGGGCGCGCTGCCGCCGGTTTCGAGCACGTTCTGACCGTCGAAGTGCGATCGATCGCGGTACGGCGAGGCGACCGCATGGAAGAAGCTCGCCTGGCCGGCGCCGTAGAACTCGCGCAGCTTCACCAGCGACGGATGCAGCGCGAATGTCCCGTCCAGCTTCAGTGCACTGGCAGCATCGACCGCGAGGGCGCCGCGCAGGCTGCCATAGGCCGGCTCGGCATAAGGAATGACGGTGTTCAGACCGTCTGCCGCGCCGCGCTGGATGATGAAGATGAAGCGTCGCTCGGTGGCCGCCTGCGCGAACAGCACCGGCGACGCCGACATCAGCGCCGTGGCGCCCAGGAAGCTGCGTCGATCCAGGTCCATCTCATCTCCTCAGGAATTCGGGGCAGACCAACAGCAGCGCGAGCGCCGTGGTCCCGCTCTCCGCACGCGCAATGGCGCCTGCCGTGGCCTCGCTCAGGGCACCCGGCAGCACACGCTGCGCCAGCGAACGTGCATCGACGGCGTCACCGGCTTGCGTCGCCATGCGTTGTGCCACCTCCACGCGTCGCAACAGCGCGTCGGGCGCTGCCCAGGTGGCTGTCACGTCGTCGTAGCCGGCCGGCGATCCGGGCCGCCACACCGGCTGTCCCAGCTGGTTCATCAGGTTGATGGCCTGCACCGCTGGCATCTCCTGCCTGCCGAGCGCGCGCAGGCTCGAGGTGGCCCACTCCCAGGGCGACTTGAATTTGGCGCTCTCTCGCTGCCACGCCTCCGGCGAGGCCACCAGCTCACGATAGACGCTAGGCAAGTCGCCGCCTGTGCGCGCAA
>NZ_DATILJ010000160.1:0-9594 GCF_035476535.1 Aquabacterium sp. | reverse complement strand
AACGGTACGGCCACCTTCGGTATCGACGTGCGGCTGCCCGACATGGTATTCGCCACCGTGCGCATGAACCCGGCGATGGGCGCGGCACTCGTCAAGTTCGACGCCACCGCCGCCCGCGCGATGCGCGGCGTGTTGAAGGTGTCGAGCTGCCCGGCGGCGTCGCCGTCGTCGCCAACAACACCTGGCGCGCCTTCCAGGCCGCGCAGGCCGTGCAGTGCGACTGGGCCGAGCCCGGCTACCCGGCCACCACGACGGCGATGATGGATGCCATCGTGGCATCGATGACCGAGAAGAACCGCCACAGCCGGCTGCGCGACGACGGCGACGTCGACCAGGCACTGGCCGGTGCCTGTGCACACCATGCTGATGGGCGGTGGCTTCGGCCGGCGCCTCGAGTCGGACTTCGTGGTGCAGGCCGTGCGGCTGGCGGGGGCGATGGCGGGCAAGCCGGTCAAGATGACCTGGCGCCGCGAAGAAGACATGACGCTGGACTTCTACCGCCCCGCGGCCGTGGCACGTTTGCGTGGCACGACAGCCGCGAAGCAGGTGCACGCGCTCGATCTGCGGGTGGCTTCGCTGTCAGTCGCCGAGTCGAACCTCGGCCGCATCGGCCTGCCGGCCCTGGGCCCCGACCCGAAGATCATCGAAGGGGCCTACGACCAGCCCTACGGCATCGCCAACTACCGCGCCACGGCCTACCGCACGCCGGCCGGCCGGCCAGTGAGCTTCGCGCGCTCGGTGGGCAACTCGTACAACGGCTTCTTCATCGAGAGCTTCGTCGACGAACTGGCCGCGCAAGCCGGCGTCGACCCGCTGAACATGCGGCTGGAGTTGCTCAGCCACGAGCCGTCGCGCAAGGTGCTGTCGGCGGTGGCGTCCCTGTCGGGCTGGGGCCAGCCCTTGGCCGCCGGCCGCGGCCGGGGGGTGGCCTTCCACCTGTGCCGCGGGGTGCCGGTGGCCCTGGTGGTCGAGATCACGACGACCAAGGCGGGCGTGAAGATCGACAAGGTCTTCGTCACTGTGGACGTGGGCACGGCGCTGGACCCGCGCAACATCGAAGCGCAGCAGCAGTCGGGCGTGATCTTCGGGCTCAGTGCCGCGCTTTATGGCGAGATCACCTTCGCCAAGGGCGCGGCCGAGCAGAGCAACTTTCACGACTACCCGGTGCTGCGCCTGCAGCAGGCGCCGCAGATCGTGGTCAAGGTGCTGGAGAGCGGCGGCGCGATCCGCGGCGTGGGCGAAACCGGCGTGCCGCCGGTGGCCCCGGCGCTGGCCAACGCGATTTTCCAGGCCACCGGAAAACGCATTCGTGAACTGCCGCTGCGCAAGCACATCGGCTTTGTCTGACGGCAAGCGCAACACCGCTGTCTCGCCCCAATTCACAAAAGGGAACTCCTCATGACCCTGCGCCTCGGCTTGGTCGGCTGTTGCCTGGTCGTCGCCGGCTGCGCTGGCGGCGGCAATTGCAGTTCGCCCTACGCCAGGTCCCCGCAGTTCAAGGCTTGCCTCTTCGTCAATCCGCCCAACCCCGCGACGCTGCCGAGAGCCAGCACCTGGACCATCTGGACCGACTTCATTCTCCGCGCCAAGGTGGGCACCGTACCCGTCGACGCGATCCCGGTTCGGCCGCTGACAACGGCCCAGCTTGAAGCGCTGGACCTGCTGGCCAACCAGGTGGTGCGCTTGGGTCACTCGTCGCACCTGCTCAAGCTGCGCGGCAAGTTCTGGCTGATCGACCCGGTGTTCGGCGAGCGCGTGTCGCCCTTGTGGGCCTCGTGGGTGATCCAGAGCGGCGAGCAGCGCATCTACTACAGCGGCGACACGGGCTACTTCGGCGGCTTCAAGCCAATCGGCGAGCGCTTCGGCGGCTTCGACCTGGCGTTGATCGAGAACGGAGCCTATGACGCCAACTGGCCGGACGTGCACATGACGCAGGAGGAGAGCGTTCAGGCCTTCCGGGACTTGCGAGGCAAGGCTCTGTACTCGGTCCACAACAGCACCTTCGACCTGGCCTTCCATGCCTGGCGCGACCCGATGGACCGGCTCGCCAATCTGGCGGCGGCAAAAGGCATCGAACTGGCCACACCCGAGATCGGCGAGGTCATGACTGTTGGGCAGCCCCGCACCAACAAACGCTGGTGGCAGGATTTGAAGTAACGCGGGGCCAACGCGATCTTCCACGCCACCGGAAAACGCATTCCTCGTTGAATCTCCGGGCGGCGAATCCCGGCCGTCCTGCCCTGGCCAGCGCAGGACGGCCGCCCGGGCGACAGGCCGAGTTCACGCCCGCTCAGGCGGCCTGGCTGCCGGCAAGATCGAGCAGTGCGGCGAAAGGCATCGGGACCGACACATCACGCGGCGCGAACGCGAAGTCGATCGCGAAGCGCGAGTGCACGGTGTCCCGGGTGATGGGCGCCTCCATCGGCGAGTCTTCGCTGCATGCGAACACGGCCACCCGCGGTGTCGTTGCCGAGTCGCCCCGGCGCACAACGCAGCCGATCTCGCCGTTCACCAGCCTGACGTAGCAGCCGGGCGGAAACAACCCCACGGCATCGACGATCGTTGCGCCGGCCTCGTCCGGTCGAAGATCGTCGCCGAGGCGGGCCACCTGGGCGGCTTCAGCGGCCGAGTGCGCCGGCCTGATGAGCCTGGGGCTCAGGCGCGCGGCATACAGGTCGGCACGCCGCAGGAACCGCGCCAGGTGTTTGCCCCGCTGGCGCGGGTGCAGGGAGCCAGCGCCGGTGTCATGGTGGTAGAGGACAGCGTCAAGCCATTGGCGGTCCTGCACGCCCAGGGCCTGCAGCACGCCGGTTGCACCGTTGGCATGGCGCTCGATCATGGCGCGCTGTTCAGAGGTCGGCGGCCGTGTCTGCGCGGCCATGGCGTTGTGCACGACGGTGATCGACACGTTCATCGTCAGTGCCGCCAGGCCCAGCGACGTGGTGTCGCCGGTGGTCCAGGGCGGCACCGTCGGGGCGGCGACCGTCAGCAGGGCGGCGCAGAGCAGCGCGTGCGTGGCGCTGTAGTGGCGCAAGGAGATGCTGGCCAGGTGGGTGAGGGCGAACAGCGCGAGATCGGGGTTTTCGTCCAGGCGCTGCATCAGTTCGGCGTGCAGCCGATGCAGGTCCGCCAGGAAGCTGCCCGACATCGGGTCGCGAAGCAGGTGATCGGCCCGCGCGCACAGCGCCTGCCAGTACTCGGGCGACTTCGCGTCCATCGGATCGGACGCGCCTGCCGGGACTTCGCGCCCGCCCTGCCCGGACGGCGGGTCGCCCGTGGCGGCCACCCGGTAGAACCGGTGGGCGTCGTCGGCATGCATCCACAGCCCGCGTGACAAGAGTTGATTGAGCTGCCAACGCTCAGTGAGGCACGCGCCCTTGCGAACGAGGGTGCGGCCGTGGCCGTCGAGCAGCGCAAAGGGGGCGGGGCAGCCGGCGCGGAACGCGCTTGGAGGGGCGGGAACGATTCGCATGGGGTCAGGGGCGGGCCGGCAAACGGTCTTCGCGGTCGAACGCGCAGAACGCGACCTCCATCCCGTCGAGATCCGAAGCGATCGTTCGCAGCAGAGGATTCTTCATTCTTGCTTTCTTGCCGCTCCGCGCGCAGGGGCTTCAAGCCACTGCCCGAGTGGCCGCCTGCGATCACGAGAGCAGATACGCAATTTTACATCATTGAGCGATTTTATCAAATAGTTTAAAAAGAGAGGCGGCCTCTTCCCGTGGACAAGTTGGCATCGGCGGGCCTCGTTCTCCGAGTCATCGCGCCGCAACGGCTGGCGCCATGGAAGGCGCCCAGCTCACAGGCCGTTCACCGTGATTTGAACGGTCGCAGGTGCGATGGACACTCTATTCAACAGTTAGCAAACACTTGACGCCGTGCGTACCTATCAGCTGTCACAAGTCAACCGGCGTCCGTTCCACCGACTGCCGCCTCTGCACATAACGTTCAATCAGCGTGGATGGATGCGGGCACCATGGCTTGCCCTTGCCCTCAGCCCTGGTCCCTCGCCTTGATGACGTTCTCCCGCGCAGCACGGCTGCTAGGGATACCGTTTGAGCCTTGCGCTCCTACGATGAAAAGCAGTCGTCCCCGCTTGTCACGATGACGCCGCGGGCCGGCAGCCGTGCGTTTTTCAGGGAGCTTTTCATGACCACATCCGTCGCAGCCGAAGGCAAGGCCCCGGCTTCGTTCAACCATCCCACTGCAGGCCCGAGCCGGGTCGACCCCGGCATCGTCGCCGTGTTCTGGCAAGCCAGCGCGCAGCCGACGCAAAAGGCCAAGCTGCTCGACGAGCTGGCGCTGTCGCCGCTCAACACCGGCCAGCCGGACCAGGCGCCGCTGGTGCAGGTCAACCAGACGGACCGCTTGTCGTGGGTCTCGCGTGCCGACAACGCAGCACTCGACCCCGATGTGCTGAAGCGCCTGGAAGCCAGTGAATGGGTCGAATGGATCTCACCGGCGCTGCGCCCGCTGCGCAGCCCCGGTGGCGCCGAGGCCAAGGGCGCGCCACGCGCCGAGCCGGCGGCACCGCCGCTGGCCTTGTTCACGATCAACCCGACCCGCTTCTATGTGCGCCAAGCGGCCTTCGAGCGTCACGGCGGTGCCGCAGCCATCGGGCCGGCGCTGTCGGTCGGCCTGAACCAGGCCACCCGGCTGCGCGGCTTCGTCACCGTGAATGTCCAACAGCCAAGTTACGCGGCCGGACGCAGCACGCTGCACATGGCCGCGGCCATCGCCCAGGCCCTGGGTGGACCCGCTGCGGTGGCCGGCAGCAGCGCCGACCTGCGCTTCGAGACCATCCCGTTGCTGTCGCCGCGGGCCCATGGCGAGATGCAGCCCGTCGCGGCCTCGGGCCTGCTGTCCTGCCGCCCGCCGTCGACCGAGTTCACGCCCGACGATCCGATGTTCGCGCAGCAGTGGGGCCTGCAACGCGTGGGCGCACCGCGTGGCTGGCAGATGGCGCGCGGCGTGCCCGGCGTGACGGTGGCGGTGATCGACGAAGGCGTCGAACTCGGCCACCCCGACCTGGCTCTGCACCCGCAATCGTGGAATGCCTCGACCGACCTGCCCGACGGCAGCCCGACCGGCAGCCACGGCACGGCCTGCGCCGGCATCATCGGCGCGCGGCTGGACAACGGCCAGGGCGTGGCCGGCATCGCCGGCGGGGTGCGCATCATGGCCATCGCCACCGCCACCTGGGCCGATGTCGACATCGCCGAGGGCCTGTATTTCGCCGCCGACAACGGCGCGCGCGTGGTCAGCATGAGCTTCGGCGTCTACGCCTCGTGGAACTTCTGGGACTTCGACCTGATCCGCGACGCGCTGCAGTACGCGCACGACCAGGGCCTGGTGCTGGTGGCCGCCTCGGGCAACGAGAACGGCAACGTCGCGCGTTTCCCGGGCAGCGACAGCCGCACGCTGTGCGTGGGCGGCAGCAACCGCAGCGACGAGCGCAAGCGCATCGGCGATGCCTCGTCCGAGGCCTGGTGGGGCGCCAGCTACGGGCCTGATGTCGACGTCGTGGCGCCCTGCCTGGAGATGCCGACCACCGACCGGCTGGGTGGCCAGGGCTACGCTCTTGGCGATTACCACGACCACTTCAACGGCACCTCGTCGGCCACGCCGGTGGTGGCCGGGCTCGCGGCACTGCTGCTGTCGATGCGGCCGACACTGTCCAGCGTCGAGGTTCGCCAGATCATCGAGAGCACTTGCGACAAGATCTCCCCGGCGCTCTACGCCTATGCCAACGTGCCCGGCAAGCCCAGCGGCACCTGGCATGAAGAGGTGGGCTACGGCCGCATCAATGTCGAGCGCGCGCTGCTGCAGGCCTGCCAGCAAGCGCCTGGCTGCAAGGACAGCCCCTGCAGCGGCTGCGGCGGTTGCTGCAGCGAGGCCACGCCCGCGGAGTGCCGCAGCCCGGCGCCGGTGCCCTGGCTGCCCTTCGATCGCTGCATGGTGTTCTACGAATCGCGCATCTTCGAGGGTGAAGGTCGCGAAGGCGGCATTGCCGGCCAGCAACGGCTGCGCCTGCGCGTGACCTACGAACATTGCCTGAAGCTGGTCGGCCGCCAGCAAGGGCCGCTGCTGTACACCACCACGCTGCTGCCCGGCGAGGAAGTGCGCCTGTTCGAATACGACCGCTACCGCCGCACGCGTTCGGAGACGCAGCGTGTCTCGGTGCATACCGCGTTCCGCCAGACGCTGAGCGCACTGTCGCAAAGTCGCCGCGCGAGTTCGAGTTCGGCCTACTTCGATTCGCTGACCGAGATCCGCACGCATGCCGACACCTCGGTCTCGGCGGGTGGCGGGCTGGCCGGCTTCTTCGGCGCGCCCACGGTCAAGGGCGAGACCGGCTTCGAGGCGGAGACTTCGGTGGCCAGCGGCGGCACGGTGCGCACCGCCTCCGAGCAGTTCACGCAACTGGCCATCACCGCCTCGCAGGCGATGGAAGCCGAGCGCTCCACGGTGGTCAGCACCTTCGAGGAGCAGGAGCACATCAGCACCACCGCGCGCACGCTGAAGAACCACAACCACTGCTATGCGGTGACCTACTTCGTGCGCCGCGTCAACGAGGTCTACGAGGTGCACACCCGCATCACGTCGATCGAGTGGCGCCTGGGCGACGGCGGCGCGTGGCGTTCGGTCGACGACCTGAATGGCCTGCCCGACGCCTTGCGCCAGGTGATCGAGGCGATGGTGCGCGACTTGCTCAAGCAGGGCCAGATGGCACGCGACGCGCGCGTGATCACGGTGCCCACCGACGGCACGCTGTACGAGCCCGAGCTGGCGCATTGCGCGTCCTGCGAGCCGACGCTGATGGCCGAGCAGGACGTGCGGCTCGAGCAGCTGCGCCTGCAGGCGCGGCGAGCCTGCCTGGAGACCGAGCTGCTCGAGATCGAGGTGGCGCGCCGGCGCGCGCTGGTGAGCAGCCCGCAGGCGGCCACGCTGGAACTGGGCCTGTGGTCGCTGGGGCGCCCGGAGCTGGTCGCTGCCGACGGCGGCCACTGAGCCGGTGCGCCGCGCCCGGGCCTGCGCCAGGCCCGGGCCGGCAGCATCGCGCGCTTGTTTGCGACAAGGGCTCTCCCACCCGCGGCAGCCGCTGATGGCTAACATCGGCTGCTGTCCCGCGAGGTGTCTGCCATGGCCAGCCTGAATGATGTTTCCCCACCCCCGTCATCGGGCCTGCAGCACATCGATGCGCTGCTCGACAACGGCCCGGGCTGGAACTGGCTCACGCCGACACGCACCGAGATCTTCTACACCTTCGCGCTCACCGGCGCGGACGAGGCGGGCGACGACCTGATCACCGGTGCGGCCAGCGCTGCCAATGCGGCCCAGCAGGCCGCCGTCAGCGCCTTGCTGATCTACGTGAGCCAGATCACTGGCATCACCTTCACGCTGACAGCCGATGGCAGCGCCGCCGACCTGCACTTCGCCGAAGCCGACATCAGCAGTCCCAGCCACGCCGGCGCGACCCACTGGTCCAGGAGCTACACCACCCATTTCCAGACGGTGACCAGCTACACCGCCGATGCCTTCATCTTTCTCGACGACGTCGAATTCACCGCCATCACCGCGGCGCCGACCATCGGCAATGGCGGCCACGAACTGCTGCTGCACGAGATCGGCCATGCGCTGGGCCTGAAACACCCGTTCGAAGACGGCGTGACGCTGCCGGACGACGAGGACGACACCGCGCACACGCTGATGTCCGACACCGATGTCGGCGGCCCCTATGGCGCCTACAACGAATACGACCTTGCGGCGCTGACTTTTCTGTACGGCGGCGACGGCCTGGGCGGCGCATTGGGCGTCGGCGGCGCCGGGCGCTACCTGATCGGCAGCAGTGCCGACGAGACGCTCAGCGGCGGTGCCGGCAACGACTTGCTCGACGGGGGGGATGGCGACGACGAGATCGTCGGCGGCGCGGGCACCGACACCGCGCGCTTCAGCGGCCTGCGCAGCCTCTACACCGTCACCACCTTCAGCGACCGCATCGAGATCACCGGGCCGCAGAGCACCGACACGCTGACCGGCGTGGAGTTCGCCCGCTTCGACGACGCCGACCTGGCGCTGGCCGCCACGCCCAGCAACCACCGGCCGACTGGCACGCTCACGGTCGCCGGCGCCGCCGCCCAGGGCAGCACGCTGACGGCGGTGTCCACGCTGGCCGATGCCGATGGCCTGGGCACGCTGCACTACCAGTGGCAGTCGTCCACCGATGGCAGCCACTGGACCGCGGTGGCCGGTGCCACCGCCGCCACGCTGCAGCTGGCCGAATCGGATGTCGGCCTGCAATTGCGCGTGCAGGCCCGCTACACCGATGGGCTGGGCAATGCCGAGTCGGCCACCAGCGCGGCCGCCACGGTGGCCAATGTCAACGATGCGCCGGTCGGCAGCCTCACGATCTCCGGCACGCCGCAGCGCGGCAGTGCCCTGGTGGCCAGTGCGTCGATTGCCGATGCCGATGGCCTGGGCACGGTGGAATACCGTTGGCAAGTCCTGGCGGCCACGGGCTGGAAGAACATCAGCGGGGCCACCGAGCTCAGCTTCACGCCGACCGAAGCGCAGGTGGGCTTCCAACTGCGGCTGCAGGCCAGCTATGTCGATGGCCATGGCACGGCCGAAGCGCTGTATTCCAGCGAAACCGCGGTGGTGAGCAACCTGAACCGTGCGCCGACCGGCATGGTCTCGGTTGCCGGCACGCCGCAGCAGGGCCAGGCGCTGAGCGCCAGTGCCGCGCTGGCCGATGCGGATGGCCTCGGCAGCCTCGCCTACCAGTGGCAGTCCTCGCTCAACGGCGCCGATTGGGCCGACATCGCGGATGCCACGCAAACCAGCTTCACGCCGGTCGAAGCCCAGGTCGGCCTGCGGCTGCGGGTGCTCGTGACGTATGTCGACGGCTTCGGCGCCGCCGAGTCGGTGGCCAGCGCCAGCACCAGCCGGGTCGGCAACCTGAACGACGCTCCCACCGGCACGCTGTCGATCACCGGCTCCGCCACCCAGGGCTCGGTCCTGACGGCCGATGCGGCGCTGGCCGACGCCGATGGCCTGGGCAGCCTCAGCCACACCTGGCAGGCGTCGGCCAACGGCGTCGACTGGACCGCCATCAATGGGGCCACCGGCGCCAGCTTCACGCCGGGCCTGGCGCAAGTGGGTCAGCAACTCCGCGTGATAACCAGCTATGTCGATGGCCATGGCAGCCTTGAAACCGTGACTTCGGCGGCCACGTCCCTTGTGCTCGGCTACCAGACCGGCACCGCCGACAAGGACCTGCTGACCGGCACCGCCTACGCGGACACGCTGATGGGCCTGGCCGGCATGGATCAGCTCAGCGGCGGCGGTGGCGCCGACACACTGATCGGCGGCGATGGCATCGACACGGCGGTCTACGCCCTGTCGCGCGCGCAGTACGTCGTGGCGCCCCAGGCCGGCACTGTCACCGCGCTCAGCGGCGCCGAGGGCAGCGATGCGCTCAGCGAGATCGAGCGCCTGGCTTTCAGCGATGTGTCGCTGGCCTTCGACATGGCGGGCAACGGCGGCCTCACCGCACGCTACCTCGGCGCGGTGTTCGGCCCCGAGGCGGTCGCCAAC
>NZ_DATILJ010000159.1:0-41484 GCF_035476535.1 Aquabacterium sp. | reverse complement strand
TGGCCGCCTAGACTCAACCAACGAGAATCGCACCAATGATCGACATCTCTGCCCTGCCGGTTTTTCTTGTCGCGGTGGCCGCACTGCTGGTCGTCCCCGGGCCGGACTTCCTGCTGATCTCATCGCAGTCCGTTTCGCGGGGTGCGCGCTACGGCGTTGCGTGCTCGGTGGGCATCTTCCTCGCCGGCGTGCTCCAGACGCTGCTCGTCGCGGCAGGGCTGGGCAAGGTCATGGAAACCTGGCCCGTCGTGGCAACGGCCGTGCGCCTGCTCGGTGCGGCGTACCTGGCCTACCTCGGCATCAAGCTCTTGTTGACGTGGTGCCGTGGACGGGCAGTGCCAGAGCAGCGCGTTCCAGTTGCAACGCAGTCGGCCGCCGTGCTTCTGGTGGTGGGCTTGGCAAACAACTTGCTCAACCCCAAGGCGCTGCTGTTCTTCTCGGTGTTCATCCCGCAGTTTGTCGATCCGGGCCTGGGCTCGCCATCCGCGCAAATGGCGATATGGGGCGGCCTGCTGTCGGTGCTGGCGCTTGCCTACAACGTCTTGCTGTCGCTGTTGTTCTCTGCGGTTCGTTCGTTGCGTATCGACGTTCCTCGCCTTCAGAAGCATGGGCAGGGGATCCTGGGTGTTCTGTTTCTGCTGCTGGCCGCTCGCCTTTCGTGGGCGAAGGCGGCCTGATCACGTCGATGGCGCTCAGGGCGCCGCGGCCGTGCCGTCGTGCTGCCCGCGCAAGTGCTCGGCCAGGCCGAGGATGGCCTTGGACTGGTAGGCCTGCGCGAGGCTGCGCAGTTGTTGGGTCAGGCGCGCCTGGTTCGGTGTATCGCGTTCCAGCCGCTCGGCGAAGTCGCGGATCAGCCGCATGTCGCCCTGCAGCGCCAGGCGATGGAGTTCATCGGCCAGGGCCGGCGGCAGGTCGTCCAGCAGCGGAGCCGCGTCCACATCGGCTGCCGGCGGTTCGGCCGTCACCGCGCTGTCCCTGATCCAGCGCAGCTGCAGCAGGCGGCCCATGCTGGCCAGCAACTTGTGCTGGTCGATCGGCTTGGCCAGGAAGGCGCTGGCGCCCGCCTGCAGGCTGTCGTCTTCCAGCGGGCGCGCCACATGGCCCGAGCTCAGGATGACCGGCACCGCTGCCAGCTCCGGCAGGGCGTGGATGCGGCGGGTGGCTTCGAAGCCATCGAGGCCGGGCATCACGATGTCCATCACGATCAGGTCCGGCCGCCAGTTCAGCGCCTGCGTCACGGCGGCGGGCCCATCCACCGCTTCGCACACGTCGAAACCCAGCTGGGCCAGGCTGTCCATCACCACCGCGCGGTTCGCACGCAAGTCGTCGACGACCAGCACTCGCTGCCGCCGGCCCGCGTAGCCGATCGGCAGGCCCAGGAGGTCCGCCGCCGCGGCCGGGGTCGGGCTGAGCGGCACGTTCAGGTCGAAGCTGAAGCAGCTGCCCTGGTCGACCCGGCTGCGCACGGCGATGTCGCTGCCCATCAGCAGGACGAGTTGACGACTGATCGCCAGGCCCAGGCCGGTGCCGCCGACGCGGCGCTTGGCCTCGCCGACCTGTTCGAAGGGCTGGAACAGGCGCGCGAGCTGGGCCTCGTTCATGCCGATGCCGCTGTCTTCGACCTCGAATCCAAGGCACACCGTTGTTGCCGTGGCCGTGCGCAGCTGCACGCGCAACTGCACCTGCCCGCGGTCGGTGAACTTCACCGCGTTGGCCAGCAGATTCAGCAGCACCTGGCGCAGGCGCTGCTCGTCCAGCACCACGGTGTGCGGCAGCCGGCTGTCGACCTGCTGCGTGAACAGCACCTGCTTTTCCTCGGCCTTGACCCGCACGATGTCGGCGACCACGGCCAGGAAAGCCGGCAGGTCCACCGGCGCCGGTGCGAGTTCGAGGCGGGCGGCATCGATGCGGGCCAGGTCCAGCGTGTCGTCGATCAGCGTCAGCAGGTGCTGGCCGCATTGTTCGATGATGCCCAGGCCGCGCTCCTGGCGCTCGGTCAGCGGCTTGTCGCGCTGCAGGATCTGCGCGAAGCCCAGGATGCCGTTGAGCGGCGAGCGCAGTTCGTGGCTCATCTGCGCCAAAAAGTCGCTGCGCGTGCGGGCCAGCCGCCGGGCCTCGGCCAGCGCTTCTTCGCGCGCGGCCTCGGCCGCCTTGTGCTCGCTGATGTCGCGCGCCACGCCCACGGTGCCGAGCAGGCTGCCGTCTTCGTCCAGCACCGGCGCCTTGTAGGTTTCCATCCAGACCCGGCTGCCGCCGCGGTCGGCCCGTTCTTCTTCGACCGTCTTGCGTTGCCGCGAGCTCATGACTTCGGCGTCGTCGCGCAGGTGGGCGTTGGCCAGCTCGACGGGCAGCAGTTCGGCGTCGGACTTGCCGACCAGCTCGTCCGCCGCGCGGCCCAGCGCATCGGCGTGCGACTGGTTGGCCACCAGGTAGCGGCTGCCGGTGTCCTTGAACCAGGCCCACATCGGCAGCATGTCGATCAGCGTGCGCAGGTAGCGGGCGTGCTGGCGCAGCTCGGCGGTGCGCGCCTGCACCCGCTGCTCCAGCACGCGGTGCGACCAGCGCAGGCGCTGCAGGAAGAAGGCCGTGGTGGCCAGCACCACGATGATGGCGGCCAGCACGGTCCACAGCCAGCGCTGCTGCAGCGCCTGCTGCCGCAGCGCGGCGGTCTGCTGCTCGTTGCGGCGGGTCAGCTCGGCGATCTCGCGCTTGCGGCTCTCGGCTTCGAATCGTTCGGCCACTTCCACCAGCCGGGCGCCGGCGCGGTCCTGCACGGCCTGGGTCGTCAGACGGGCCGCCTCGACCGAATAGTCGTAGGCGCGGCGGTGATCCTGGCCCGCGGCCATCACGGTGGCCATGCGCTGGGCGCTTTCGCTGCGGTAGCGCAGCAGGCCGATGGCCTGGGCCAGTGCGTAGGCCCGCTGGGCGTCCGCCAGGGCTTCGGTCCGGCGGCCGATGGCCAGGGCGGTGTCGCTGCGGGCGTTCAGCGTGTACCACAGCCCCAGCTTGTTGGCGTAGGACTCGTACAGGCGGCCGGCCTCGGTGAACAGCGCCAGCGCCTTCTCGGGCTGGCCTCGCTGGCGGGCGAAATCGGCCAGGCCGTACAGGCTTTGGCCGAGGATGAAGCGGGCGCCCATCGCGCGGTAGAGATCGGCGCTTTCGCGCAGCCGGGCCTCGGCCTCGGCGAGCTCGCCCGCAGCCTGGGCCGTGACGCCCATGCCGAAGATGGCCTGGGCCTCCAGCAGGCGTGATCCGGCCCGGCGCGCCTGCTCGCGCATCTGCACGAAGTGCTGTCGCGCCTGTGCGCCGCGGCCGCTCTGGTTCAGCGCTACGCCCAGGCCTTGATGGGCATAGGCCAGGGCCAGGGGATGCTTGCTGCGCTGCGCGATCTCCAGCGCCTGCATCGCGGTGGTCACCGCTTCGTCGAACTGCCCGACCCGCAGGTAGGTCATCGCGCTGCGCAGCAGGGCCTCGCCCAGCAGGTCCGGCCGGTCCACGCCGTCCAGCAGGTTCAGGCCGCGGGTGGTGGCGGCGGTGAGCGTCTCCAGGCTCTGGCCGCCGTTGACGAAGTTCAGCGAGATGTTGAGCTGGGCCTGCGCTTCGCCGACCGCGTCGCCGTGGGCGCGCGCCGCTTCCATCGCCAGCCGTGCATGTTCGGCGGACGGCTGGGCCAGCGCCAGGTAGGCCTCCGCGCGCGACAGCAGATTGAGCGCGCCGACGCGGTCGGCCGGCGTCGCCCCCGTGGGCAACTGCGCCTGCAGCTGCTGGGCCTGGGCATGGGCGCGCGGGATGTCGTTCTCCACCAGGGCCTGGGCATCGGCCAGCTGGCGCCGCCACTCGTCAAGCGAGGCGGCCGCCGCCGGACCCGTCAGCAGCAGCCCCGCGACGACCAGCCACCCGGCCAGCACCCGAGGCCAGGTCAAGCTCCCGGCTCGGGTTCCGTGCGTCAAGGGGTCCGCCATGGGCGGGATGATGCCAGCCGGACCGCTGGCTGATCAGGGTCCGGCGGTCTCACGGAAGGGGACGGCTGGATTGGGGCGCTCAGAAACGCAGGGTCGCCGTCGCACCCAGCTGGCGGTCATTCAGCCACGCGCTTTGCGGCCGGGTGGGCACCTCGAAGTAGGCGTTGCGCCGGGTGCGCAGCAGGTTCGCGCCTTCGATCGCGAAGGACAAGGTGTCGTTCACGCGGTAGCGCAGCGATGCGTCGAGCCAGCCATAGGCGGCGGTGTAGATGGGCATGGCGCCCACGCCGGTGACGTTGGCAATGCCGACCAGGAAACGGTCGCGCCAGTTGTAGGCCAGGCGCGCCGACCAGGGGCCTCGCTCGTACATGCCGATCAGGTTGGCGCTGTGCCGCGACAGGTTCTGCAGCGGCACGCGGGCACCCAGCGCGCTGTTCGGCGTCTCGCTGTCGACGTAGGTGTAGTTGGCCTGCAGGCCCAGGCCGCTCATCCAGCCCGGCAGGAAATCGAAGAACTGCTGGTAGCCGAGCTCCACGCCGCGGATGTCGGCCGGGTCGCTGTTCTGCGGCCGGCTCACGTTGTAGGGCACGCCCTCGTGCAGTTCGCGGGAAATCACCGTGGCCAGGAAACCATCGACCTTCTTCCAGAACACCGTGCCGTGCACCGAGCTCGCTGGGCCGAAGTAACGCTCGATGGCCACGTCCACGTTGCTGGCGCGGATTGGCCGCAGTTCGGGATTGCCGCCAGTGCCGATGTTGCCGTTGCCGGTGGGGTCGGCGGTGTTGCGCACCAGCGTCATCGATGGCGAGATCTGGTTGAAGTCGGGCCGCGTCACGGTCTTCGAGGCGGTGGCCCGCAGCACCAGCCCCTCGGTCGGGGTCCAGCGCAGGTTCGCGCTGGGCAGCACATCGGTGTAGCGGCTGTCGACGGCGATGGGCGTGATCACGCCGCTGCCCGTGACCGTCTGCCAGCCGTCGACCGACTCATGCGTGCGCACCAGGCGCAGGCCGGCATTGCCTTCCAGCGCCTGGTCGGCGGCCTTGAAGCGCGCCATCAGGTAGCCGGCGTCGGTGGTCTCGGCGATCGTCCACACGCTCAGCGGGTTGCCTGCGGTCGGCGCGGGCGCGGTGATGCCGAACAGCGCGCGGTAGGTGGCCACGTCGCGCGCCTGGGCCAGGTCGCCGACCAGGTAGTCCCGGAGGCTGGTGCTGCCGGGCAGGAAGTCGTTGTAGGGCTTGGCGATCAGCGTGCCGGGCAGGTTGGCAGCGGGGATGCTGACGGCCGCATCGCCGAAGATCAGCCCTGGTGCGTTGGTGGCGCCGCGCCGGGCATGGCGCAGGCCCGCCGACAGGCTGTCGATGAAGCCGGCCTGCGGCGCATAGGTGGCATCGACGCGGGCCGCGTTCAGGTCGCCGTCGAAGGGCACTGCGCGGTAGGCAATGCTGGTGTACCGGAGGCTGGCCGGATCGAGCAGCGGCGTGCCCGAGAGGCTGGTGGCCGGCACGCCGCCGGACACATCCTGCGTCAGCTGTGCGGCCGTGCCGGACAACACCGGCCCGGAAAAGAACAGGTTGTTGAAGCTCGTCGTGCGGCTGAGGTCGGCCGACAGCGTCAGGTCCTGGCCACGCCAGCTGCCGCCGAGGGCGAACTGCTTGACCCGGTCGACCGTGTCCCTGGCGAAACTCAGGATCGACAGTGGCGCGTTGGTCCAGGTGATGCGCTGCAGGTCCGAGGTGCCCGGGAACAGCACCGCCTCCTGCCCGGCGGCGCTGGAGGTGAAGACGTTGATCTGGTAGGAGTCCTGCCTGGTCTTGAACTGGGCGTAGCTGCCTTCGGCGTACAGCGCCAGGGCCTGCGAGGGGTGCCACTGCAGCACCAGGTTGGCGGCATCGCGCTCGCGGTGGCCGACGCTGGTGGTCTCGGTGGTGCCGCTGGGCGCCAGCACGGCCTGGCCCGCGCTCAGGCCCTCGCCGACCAGGTTGGTGCGCCGCGTGGGTGTGCCGCTGCTCTTTTGATCCTCGCGCCAGAAGCGCCGCTGGTGTGACAGGCTCAGCAGCGCGCCGAAGCGGCCGGCCGAGCCCAGCTGCCAGCGGTCGCTGAACAGCGCGGACACTTGCTCGCCATCCTTGTGCACCAGGTCGCCATGTGTCACGCGTGCGGTCAGCGCGACCACGCGGCCGGCGAAGTCGAAGGGCCGGCGCGTGCGCAGGTCCACCAGCCCGCCGATGCCGCCCTCGAGGTGTTCGGCCGACGAGGACTTGTAGACCTGCAGGCTGGACACCAGCTCGGACGAGAAGTCCGCGAAGTTCAGCACGCGGCCGTTGCCTGCGGTGAACACCTCGCGGCCGTTGAGCAGCGTTTCGACCTGCAGCAGCCCGCGGATCGTGATGCCGGTGCCGTCGCCGCGGTCACGCGCCATCTGCACGCCGGTGATGCGCTGCAGAGCCTCGCTGACGCTGAGGTCGGGCAGCTTCTGGATGTCGTCGGCCACCACTGCATCGACGACCTCCAGCGCGTCCTTCTTGATCGATTGCGCCGTGGCCAGGCTGGCGCGCTGGCCGACGACCTCGATGCTGGGCACGGTGACGGCTGCCGGCGTGGTGGCCGGGACGGGACGGTTGGACTGGGCCAGCGCGAAGGGCGCATGCAGCGCCATCAAGGTGCAGCCCCAGGGTCCGAGGCTCGATCCAAGGCCGGTGGGTCGCGGCGCAGATGTCATGGGGTCTCCTTTTCGCGGCGCACATGGTGCACCGGTTCAAGCCGACTTGCCAACACATTACGCGGGCTAGACTGTCGATTCCCCTCGGAGGCGATGCCCATGCGGCCCGAACGAGACCCCGGCACGGAGCCCCTGGACGTGCTGCTGATCGAAGACAACCCCGGTGACGTGGGGCTGATCACGATGCTGCTCGACGAGGTTCGTTCGCGCGGCCTGCTCACCCGGCTGGTGGTGGTGCCCAACCTGACGGAAGGTGTCGAGCGCCTGCGCAGCGGCAACTTCGCGGTGGTGCTGCTGGACCTCGGCCTGCCGGAAAGCCAGGGCCTGGACACCGTGCACCGGCTGCGCGCGCACGCGGCCCGCTTGCCGGCGCTGGTGGTGCTGAGCGGCCTCAGCGACGAAGAGGTCGCCGTCAGCGCACTGGAAGCCGGTGCGCAGGACTACCTGGTCAAGGGCCATGTCGATGCGCCGGCGATGGCGCGCACCATCCGCTACGCGCTGGGGCGCCACCATGCCGAACAGGTGCTGTCGCGTGAACTGGAACGCTCGCGCGAGCTGGCGGCCGAGCGGGCCGGCCGCCACAAGGCGGAGGACGAGTCCGAGAGCCTGCGCCGGCTGTTCGATGAACGCGGCGAGATGCTGCACCTGCTGGCCCACGAGGTGCGGCAGCCGCTGAACAACGCGTCGACCGCGCTGCAAAGCGCGTCGGCCGCGATCTCCGCCTCGGGCGACAGTGCGGAGCCGCGCGTGCGCCAGCCGCTGGAGCACGCGCAGCAGGTGCTCGACCAGGTCATCGGCACCTTGAACAACGCGCTGGCGGCAGCCGTGCTGCTGACCGCGGGCGGGTCCTTCGAGAAGTCTGAAACCGATCTCGACACCTTGATCGGCCTGGTGGTGCAGGACATCGGTACCGACGAGCGCGCCCGGGTGCGCGTGCAGGCCGAGAGTCAGTTGCGCACCGTGCAGCTGCAGCCATCGCTGATGCGGCTGGCGCTGTGCAACCTGCTGCTCAATGCGCTGGCCTATTCCGCGCCGGGCTCACCGGTCGAGCTGCGCGTGGGCGACGCCGACGATCCGCCGGCGCTGTGGTTCGAGATCCGCGACGAAGGCGAGGGCATTCCGGCGGCCTTGGTGCCGACGGTCTTCGACAAAGGAACGCGTGGTGCCCGTTCACGCGCCGGCACCGGCGCCGGGCTGGGCCTGTACATCGTGCGCCGCGTCGTCGAGCTGCACCATGGCCGCATCGAGCTGTCGTCCAACGAGCCCTGCGGCACGGTGGTGCGCATCAGCATCCCGCAGGCCGTGGCTTGGTGAGGCGCGAACTCCGGGAAATCCCGCGTTATAACGTTACCGGTAACCGTTAGCATGGCGCCCTACCGAGGCCACCATGCATACCGTGATCATTCTCGACCCCCGGGCGCAGCCGCTCGTCCGCGCTGATAGCGTGCTGGAGCGCCTGGCCACCGGCGCCACCTGGAGCGAAGGGCCGGTGTGGCTGCACGAGGACGGCAGCGTGCTGTGGAGCGACATCCCGGCCAACCGCATGCTGCGCTGGCACCCGTCCGAAGGCCAGAGCACCTGGCGCGATGGCGCGGAATTCACCAATGGCCACACCCGCGAGGCCGACGGCGCGCTGCTGCACTGCTCGCACGGCCGGCGCGCCATCGTGCGCACCCGCTTTGCCGCGGGCTTGCAGGCCCTGCCCGACGAGATCGTCGTCGACCGCTACCAGGGCCGGCGCCTGAATTCGCCCAACGATGTGATCGTCCAGCGCGACGGCACGATCTGGTTCACCGATCCGCCCTACGGCATCCTGTCCGACCACGAGGGCCACCGCGCCGACCCGGAACTGCGCGGCCACTACGTCTTCCGCTTCGACCCGGCCAGTGGCGCGCTGGACATCGCGAGCGACTTCGTCGAAGAGCCGAACGGCCTGGCCTTCTCGCCCGACGAGTCGGTGCTGTACGTGGCCGACACTTCGGCCGCCTTGCGCAGCGATGGCAGCGGCCACCACCACATCGTCGCCTTCGATGTGCTGGGCGGCCGCACGCTGGCGCGGCCGCGGATCTTCGCCGTTATCGAGCCCGGCCTGGCCGACGGCTTTCGCATCGACCGGCGCGGCTGGCTCTACACCAGCAGCGCCGACAGCGTGCAGGTCTATCACCAGGACGGCACGCGCCTGGCCAAGATACCGGTACCGGAGAAGGTCGGCAACCTGTGCTTCGGCGGCGCCGAGCGGGATGAACTCTTCATCTGCGCCAGCAGTTCGCTCTACCGCATCCGCCTGAACGCCCAGGGCGTGCAGCAACCGTGAGGGGAGGGTCCATGACAGGAACTTCGCCACCAGCCTTGCTCGAGTTCCAAGCCGTCAGCAAGCGCTTTGGCGGCACGCAGGCTGTCGATGCAGTGAGCTTCGAGGTACACGCTGGCGAGATCGTCGCGCTGCTCGGCGAAAACGGCGCAGGCAAGTCCACGTTGATCAAGCTGCTGGCCGGCATCTACCCGGCCGACAGCGGCGAGATCCGCTTCGAGGGGCGGCCCGAGGGCCAGTGGCGCAGCGCCGAACGGGCGCGCCAGCCGGTGGCCTTCATCCACCAGGACCTGGGCCTCGTGGAGTGGATGACGGTGGCCGAGAACGTCGCGCTGGGCATGGGCTATCCGCGCCGCTTCGGGCTGATCGACTGGCGCGCCGCGCGCGCCGCGGCGCGGCGCGTGATGGCCCGCGTGGGCTGCGACATCGACCCCGAGCGGCGCGTCTTCTCGCTGTCGCGCGCCGAGAAGTCGCTGCTGGCGATCGGTCGCGCGCTGGAGGTGCAGGCGCGCCTGCTGGTGCTGGACGAACCCTCGGCCAGCCTGCCGATGGCCGATGTCGAACGGCTGTTCGGCGTGCTGCGCGGCCTGCGCGCGCAGGGCATGGGCATGATCTATGTGTCGCACCGGCTCGACGAGGTGCTGGCGATTTCCGACCGCTGCGCGGTGATGCGCGACGGCAAGCTGGTGGCCACGCGCGACACCGCGCGGACCAGCGGCGACGAACTGGTGCGCCTGATCGTCGGCAAGGCGCTGGATGGTGGCGTGCTCAAGGCCCGAGCGCCGGTGCCCGCGCAGCCCGTGCTGCGCCTGGACGGCGTGGCCAGCGGCAACGCCGGCCCGCTCAGCTTCGAGGTGCAGCGGGGCGAGGTGCTGGGCCTGGTCGGCCTGCGCGGTGCCGGGCAGGAAGCGATCAGCCGCGCGCTGTTCGGCCGCGAGCCGCTGGCGGCGGGCCGCATGACGCTGCAAGGCCGCCCGCTGGCGCCGCGCAGCCCGGCCGATGCCATCCGCGCCGGCATCGCCTATGTCGCCGGGGAACGGCTCGAAGAGAACCTGGCCGCTGCAATGAGCGTGCAGGAAAACCTGTACCCGAATCCGGCGCTGCACGGCGAGCGCGGCCTGGCGCTGGACCGCCGCCGCCGCGAGCACGACGGCGCGATGGCGCTGATTCGCCGCTTCGACGTCAACCCGCCGGCGCCCGCCGCGCAGGTGCAGCAGCTGTCGGGCGGCAACCAGCAGAAGGTGGTGCTGGCGCGCTGGTTCGCGCTGGACAAGCCGCTGGTGGTGCTGGAAGAGCCCACCGCCGGCGTCGACGTCGGCGCCAAGCGCCAGATCTACGGCGTGCTGCGCGAGCGGGCCGAAGCCGGCACCGCGCTGCTCGTCGTGTCCACCGATTTCGAAGAGGTGGCCACCGTCTGCACGCGGGTGCTGGTGTTCCGCCAGGGCCGCGTGGCGGCTGAGCTGGCCGGGCCGCAGATCACCGTCGAGCGCCTGCTGGCGCTGGCCGCGGGCGGTGCCGCGCAGCCACAACGAGAACAGGAGACCGCATGACCGCATCGATCCGATCCACCGCGCTGGAGCCCGATCCCTCGCTCGACGGCGAAGCGCTGACGCTGCCGCAGCGCCTGGCCCGCGCGATCCCCGCCTATGGGCTGGTGGGCTTGACGCTGCTGCTGGCGCTGCTGTTCTCGCTGCTGCTGCCGGACACCTTTCCGACGCTGTTCAACCTGCGCGCGATCCTGTCGGACAAGTCGGTCATTGCGCTGCTGGCGCTGGCCGCGACGATTCCGATGATCACCGGCAAGATCGACCTGACGGTGGGCTACGGCATCGTGCTGTGGCACATCCTGGCGATCAGCCTGCAGACGAAGTTCGGCCTGCCCTGGCCGCTGGCGGTGCTGATCGTGCTGGCCTGCGCGGCGCTGTTCGGCATGCTCAACGGGCTGCTGGTCGAGCTGGCGCAGATCGACTCCTTCATCGCCACGCTGGGCACCGGCACCGTGCTGTATGCGGTGGCGATGTGGCACAGCGGCGGCCGCCAGGTGGTGGGGGAATTGCCGGACGGCTTCGTCGGCCTCGCCGGCAGCGACCTGCTAGGCCTGCCGGTGGGTGCGTTCTACGTGCTGGCGGTGGCCGTGGCGATGTGGCTGGTGACCGAGTTCACGCCGTTGGGCCGCGCCCTCTACGTGATAGGCGCCAACCCGAAGGCAGCCGAACTCAACGGCATCTCGGTGCGCCGGCACGTGATGGGCGCGTTCGTCGCCTCGGGCCTGCTGTCCGGTTTTGCCGGCGTGCTGCTGGCCTCGCGGCTGCAGATCGGCCAGGCCAGCGTGGGCCTGGAATTCCTGCTGCCGGCGCTGGTCGGCGCCTTCCTCGGCTCGACGACGATACGCCCCGGCCGCGTCAACGTCTGGGGCACGCTGGTCGGCGTGGCGATCCTGGCGATCGGCATCTCCGGCATCCAGCAGTTCGGCGGCGCGTTCTATGTCGAGCCGCTGTTCAACGGGCTCACGCTGCTGGTCTCGATCGGCATTGCCGGCTGGGCCCAGCAACGCCGCAATGCCTCGGTCAAGCGCCGCATCGCGGCGCGGCAACTGGCCGATGCGCCTTCCCCCACCCACCCCCAGGAGACACACGCATGACAACGATCCGATGGCGTCTGAAGTTGCTGGCGCTGGCCGCCGGCCTGTCCTTCGGCAGCATCGCCGCGGCCGACGATTTCCTCGCCGCCGCGAAGCAGAAGGTGGCCAGCGCCACCCAGCCCAAGTCGCAGTGGGACGGCCCCACGACGGGACCCAAGGCGGTGGCCGGCAAGACCCTCGTGTTCGTCGCGGCGGACATGAAGAACGGCGGCATCCTCGGGGTCTCCAAGGGCGTCGAGGAAGGCGGCAAGGCGATCGGCTGGACCGTGCGCGTGATCGACGGCCAGGGCTCCGTCAGCGGCCGCACCGCCGCGCTGAACCAGGCGCTGGCTTTGAAGCCGGCGGGCATCGTGGTCGGCGGCTTCGACACCACCGAGCAGAAGGTGGCGTTCGAGAACGCCACCAAGTCCGGCATCCCGCTGGTCGGCTGGCACTCGGGCGAAAAGCCGGGGCCGAACGCCGCCGCAGGGCTGTTCGCCAACGTCACGACCACGGCGGACGATGTCTCCGAGGCCGCTGCGCTGTGGGCGGTGGCGGACTCCGGCGGCAAGGCCGGCGTGGTGATCTTCACCGACAGCCAGTACGCCATCGCGGTCTACAAGGCCAAGGCCATGGAGGCGGTGATCAAGAAGTGCGGCGGCTGCACCGTGCTGAGCTACGAGGACAGCCCGATTGCCGAGAGTTCCACCCGCATGCCGCAGCTGACCACCTCGCTGCTGCAGCGCTTCGGCGACAAGTGGACGCACTCGCTGGCGATCAACGACCTGTACTTCGACTTCATGGGCTCGTCGCTGCAGGCTGCGGGCAAGAAGGGCGACGGCGCGCCGAAGGCCGTGTCGGCCGGCGATGGTTCCGAGGCCGCGTACCAGCGCATCCGCAGCAAGCGCCATCAGGCCGGCACCGTGCCTGAGCCCCTGAACATGCAGGGCTGGCAGATCGTCGACGAGATGAATCGCGCCTTCGCCAAGCAGCCCTGGTCAGGTTACGTGCCCAAGGTGCACCTGGTCACGGTGGCCAATGTCGGCCAGGACGGCGGGCCGAAGAACCTGTTCGACCCGGATAACGGCTACCGCGAGCGCTACAAGGCGCTGTGGGGCAAGTGAGGCCTTGAACCGGCCAGCCGCCTGGGGACGCGCTCAGGCGGACAGGCCCCTCCGGGGCTGGCGGCGCGGGCCGCGCGTGGTGCCCAACCCCAGCATGGCCAGCGCGAACAGCGCCAAGGTGGAAGGCTCCGGTACGTCCAGCGCGGCCAGGGTGGTCAACGGGATCGTGTCCACATCGAGCCCGGACGGGATGAAGGGGCTGCCGGGCTGCCCCACCCAGGGTGTCGTCGCGTCGGCGACGCGTTCGATGGCCTGCTCCGGCGCGTTGAACAACAACTCGACAGGCGCGTTGCCCAACAGGGGCGATGCCGCGCTGTCCTGGCGTGGGTCGATGCCGGCGATCTCGGGGTCATGAATCGCCGCCGCAACGCGATCCACGAGCCCGGGCGGATCCGCTTTGAGCGGGTCGGCGAAGTCCAGGATGTCGTTGCCCACGGGCGGGGAACCCGGGACCGTGTGGCTACCATCGTTGCCCGCGGGAACACGCCCGCGACCGGGTACCGCGGTCATCGCCCCCGGTTCACTCGTCGGCAAGGCAGACGAAGAGATCGCTGGAGATGCCGGGCCGGAAGGCTTCTTGAACACATCGCTTCCCCGACTCAGCGGCGCACCGCTTCGATCAGCGAAACCGGGCGTCGAGAATGCCGGCGATGGGGCGTTGCCATCCGGCGTTGACACCGGAAGATCGGGCTGTAGCGCCGTGGGCGACAAGGGGTCCGTTGCCGGCAAGACCGAACCCGGCGTGACCGAGCCCGGAACCACAAGACCCGGTGGGACGACCGAACCCGGCACGGCGGCGGGCAACGCGGTGTCCCGAACAGCGTCGGGCTCGTTCAGGGCAATCATCGTCGGCGTGGAGGCCGGCTCGTCACGGCCAGCGGGCGGGGCGCTGAAGCTGGGGTTGCCGAAGCTTGGGCCGCCCGATGGGAGGCCCTCTCTGCCCAGTGACGACAAGGCCGCCGATCCGCGTGAACCCTGGCTGGTCGTGGAGTCCTGATTCGCACCGCCGAGCGAGGCCGCCGCCATGCTGCCCGCCAAGCCGATGCCATCGGGATTTCGATGCATGCGCTGCGCGTCCGGCGTGCCGCCGCTGACGTTGGCACATGCAAGACCGCCGCACGCCCTTGCAGACCCATTGGAGCCCAGGCCCACGCCAGCGCCGGCCTGCGCGAGGTTCGCGTGGGAGCCCGACCTGGCGCCGGCGGCCGAACCGGATTCGGCGTCCGCCAGCTGTTCCTCTTCGAAGAAGACGGAACTCGCGGCCGTGGGCCGGCTGCCGTACATCTCCGGGTCCTGCCCCATGCAGCAGACAAGGAGTCCCATGCCTGCGACGGCGTGGCCGATCTGCATCGTGTTGATTCTCATTTGAATGCTCCCGGCGCTGTCGATTGATTCGCGACAAGTGGATTCCTGACCGTACCCGCCGCGACAGCCCGATCGTTTCATGCCAACGCATCGCTGACTGTGCGGTGACTCACATTGCGCTGCACATTCGCCGAAGTCAATATGACAAAGCGACAGGGTGTGTCCTCCACCCCCTAAATGCATGCCGTTTCTGCAGGGCAGCGCCAGCGGCAGCAGGACCACCCTGCCAGGGGCGGCGAAGTAACGCGCCATGTCAGTGGCCGCCACGGCCGGCCGGTCGCTGGCTTGCAGCATCCGGGTCATGAAGGTCCGTGCCGGGGTTTCCGGCCGGGTCGCGCAGGCTTTTCTCGACTACAGTGCGGCCTGTTCGGCCATGGTCCAGCGCATCGATTCCCATCAGCATTTCTGGCAGCCCGCGCGCGGCGACTACGCCTGGCTGCGCGCGGACGATGCCGCGCTGGCGCCGCTGCGGCGCGATTTCCTGCCCGAGCACCTGCTGGGCCTGTTGCAGGCCCACGGCGTCGAGCAGACCGTGCTGGTGCAGGCGGCGCAGAGCGATGACGAAACCGCCTACTTGTTGACACTGGCCCGTGCCCATGGCTTCGTCGGCGGCGTGGTTGGCTGGAGCGATCTGAGCAGGCCCGGTGCAGCCGCCGCGCTGGCGCAACTGGCGGCCGACCCGCTGTTCAAGGGCGTGCGCCCGATGCTGCAGGACCTGCCAGCACACGACTGGATAGCGCACGCGCCGCGGTCCGATGCCGTGCAGGCCTTGCTGCGGCACGGCCTGCGCCTGGACGCCTTGGTCAAACCCCGCCACCTCGAGCCGCTGCTGCGCTTCGTGCGCCGCCACCCCGAGCTGCCGGTGGTGATCGACCATGCCGCGAAGCCACTGCTGGCCCGCGGCTGGGACGCCGACTGGGTGCAGCCCTGGCAGCAGCACATGGCCGAGCTGGCCGCCTGCCCGAACGTGATGTGCAAGTTCTCGGGCCTGCTCACCGAGGCACCGCCGCTGCCGCGCGGCGACGTGGCCAGCGCCGTGCAGGTGCTGCGCCCGGTGTGGCAGCGGCTGCTCGACGGGTTCGGACCGCGCCGCCTGATGTGGGGCAGCGACTGGCCGGTGCTGACGCTGGCCGCCGACTACGCGCACTGGCTGGCCGTCTGCGACGTCCTGTTCAGCGAACTCTCCGCCGGCGAGCAAGACCAGCTCTGGCAGGGCAGCGCCCGGCGCTTCTACGGGCTGGAACCGCTGGCCGCAGGGCCCGCCCGGTGACGATGCCGGCCGCGATGGCGGGCCCCGCGCCGGTTCCGCCGGTGCCGCTGATCACCGTGCGCGAGCTGTGCAAGTCCTTCGGCGGCGTGCCGGTGCTCGACCGCGTGAGCTTCGAGCTGCTGCCCGGCGAGGTGCACGCGCTGATGGGCGAGAACGGCGCCGGCAAGTCCACACTGATGAAGGTGCTGGCAGGGGTGTACGCACGGGATTCGGGCGAAGTACTGCTCGACGGGCGGCTCGTGGACATCCCCAGCCCGCGCGCTGCGCAGGCGCTGGGCATCGGCATCGTGCACCAGGAGCTGCACCTGATGAACCACCTGAACGCGGCGCAGAACATCTTCGTCGGGCGCGAGCCTCGGCGTGGTTTCGGCCTGCTGCTGGACGAGGCGCGGCTGAACGCGCAGGCCGAGCAGCTCTTCGAGCGCCTGCAGCTGCGGCTGGACCCGCGCACGCCGGTCGGCGAGCTGACGGTGGCCCGCCAGCAGATGGTGGAGATTGCCAAGGCGCTGTCGCACGACTCCCGCGTGCTGATCATGGATGAGCCGACTGCTGCCCTCAACGACCAGGAGGTCGGCGAGCTGTTCCGCGTCATCCGCCAGCTGAAGGACAGCGGCGTGGGTGTCGTCTACATCTCGCACAAGATGGACGAATTGCAGCGCATCGCCGACCGCGTGACTGTTCTGCGCGACGGCCGCAGCATCGCCACGATGACCATGGCCGGCACGCCGCTGAACACCATCATCGGCATGATGGTCGGGCGGCAGCTGGATCAAACGGCGCGGCCTGCGCCCAAGCAGCGTCGCGGCGAGGTGATGCTCGAAGCACGTGGCCTGCGTCGAGGCACGGTCATCCAGGACGTGAGCTTCTCGGTGCGCCAGGGCGAGATCGTCGGCCTGGCCGGGCTGATGGGCGCCGGCCGCACCGAGGTGGCCCGTGCGGTCTTCGGCGCCGATCCGATCGAGGCCGGCGAGATCCTGGTGCGCGGCCGGCGCGTATCGATCCGCTCGCCGCAGCAGGCCGTGCGGCATGGCATCGGCTACCTGTCGGAGGACCGCAAACAGTTCGGCCTGGCCACCGGGCTGGACGTGGAGACCAACACCGTGCTGGCCAGCCTGCGCGACTTCCTGCGCTGGCGCCTGTGGCTGCGGCCGGCGGCCATGCGCGCGGCCGCCGAGCGCTATGTGCGGCAGCTGGGCATCAAGACACCGTCGGTGTACCAGCCGGTGCGCCTGCTGTCCGGCGGCAACCAGCAGAAGATCGTCATCGCCAAGTGGCTGCTGCGCGACTGCGACATCCTGTTCTTCGACGAACCCACGCGTGGCATCGACGTCGGCGCCAAGGCCGAGATCCACAAGCTGCTCGAGGCGCTGGCCGCACAGGGCAAGGCCATCGTGGTGATCTCCTCCGAGCTGCCCGAGGTGCTGCGCCTGGCCCACCGCATCCTGGTGATGTGCGAGGGCCGGCTCACCGGCGAGCTCGACGCTGCGGACGCGTCGCAGGAGCGCATCATGCAACTGGCCACCCGGCGTGAAGCGCCCAGCCTTTCCTGACAGCTGAACCTTCCTAACAGCCGATGACCACGACACCTGTTTCCCTGCCAACCCCGCGCGCCGGTATCCCGGCGCGCATCGCCGCCCGGCTGTTCAACCCCGCCGCGCGGCAGAAGCTGCTGGCCTTCGCCAGCCTGCTGGGCCTGGTCATCTTCTTCAGCCTGGCCTCGCCCAACTTCCTGGCGGCCGACAACCTGGTGGCCATCCTGCAGGCCACGGCGGTCAACGGCGTGCTGGCCATCGCCTGCACCTTCGTCATCATCACCTCGGGCATCGACCTGTCGGTGGGCACGCTGATGACCTTCTGCGCGGTGATGGCCGGCGTCGTGCTCACCTACTGGGGCCTGCCGATCTACCTGGGCGTCGCCGCCGCGATCCTGGCCGGCGCGCTGTGCGGCTTCGTCTCCGGCGTGCTGATCGCCAAGCTGAAGATCCCGCCCTTCATCGCCACGCTGGGCATGATGATGCTGTTGAAGGGCCTGTCGCTGGTGATCTCGGGCACCAAGCCGATCTACTTCAACGACACGCCGGAGTTCCCGGTGATCTCGCAGGAGTCGCTGATCGGCGACCTGCTGCCCGCGCTGCCGATTCCCAATGCCGTGCTGATCCTGTTCCTGCTGGCCGTGCTGGCCAGCCTGGTGCTGAACAAGACCGCGCTCGGACGCTACACCGTGGCGCTAGGCAGCAATGAGGAAGCCTTGCGCCTGTCGGGCGTCAACGTGGACTTGTGGAAGATCGTCGTCTATTCGGTCAGCGGCGGCATCTGCGGCATCGCCGGGCTGCTGATCGCCTCGCGCCTGAACTCCGCGCAGCCCGCGCTCGGGCAAGGCTACGAGCTGGACGCCATTGCCGCGGTGGTGATCGGCGGCACCTCGCTGTCCGGCGGCGCCGGCACCGTGCTCGGCACGATCATCGGCGCGTTCATCATGAGCGTGCTGACCAACGGCCTGCGCATCCTGTCGGTGGCGCAGGAGTGGCAAACGGTGGTGACCGGCGCGATCATCATCATCGCCGTGTATTTCGATATCCTGCGCCGCCGCAGGACCTGATCCTTTCAACCCCCGAGGAGACAAGACATGCAGAACAGACGCACGCTGAACACCGCCCTCGCCCTGAGCCTGGCAGCCGGCCTCATGGGCTTGAACGCTGCCGCGCAGGCCCAGGAGATCTACATCCCGCTGGTCTCCAAGGGCTTCCAGCACCAGTTCTGGCAGGCCGTGAAGTCCGGCGCGGAGCAGGCCGGGCGCGACTTCAAGGTCAAGGTCAGCTTCGAAGGCCCCGAGACCGAGGCCATGGTCGACAAGCAGATCGACATGCTGGCCGCGGCGCTGGCCAAGAAGCCGGCGGCCATCGGCTTCGCGGCGCTGGACAGCCAGGCCGCCACACCGCTGCTGAAGAAGGCCCTGGCGGCCAAGATCCCCGTGGTCGCCTTCGACTCCGGCGTCAGCAGCGACGTGCCGGTGACCACCGCCACCACCGACAACAAGGCGGCCGCGGCGCTGGCCGCCGACAAGATGGCCGAGCTGATCGGCAAGGCCGGCAAGGTGGCCGTCGTCGCGCATGACCAGACCAGCCGCACCGGCATCGACCGGCGCGACGGCTTCGTCGAGCGCATCAAGGCGGCCTACCCCAACATCCAGGTCGCCAGCATCCAGTACGGCGGGGGCGACCACCTGAAGTCGACCGAGATCACCAAGTCCATCCTGCAGGCCAACCCCGACCTGAAGGGCATCTTCGGCGCCAACGAGGGCTCGGCCATTGGCGTGCTCAACGGTGCCACCGAGGCCAAGCGCAAGATCGTCATCATCGGCTACGACTCCGGCAAGCAGCAGAAGGACGCCATCCGCGACGGCCGGATCGCCGGCGCGATCACGCAGAACCCGGTGGGCATCGGCTACAAGACCGTGGAGGCGGCCGTCAAGGCGATCAAGGGCGAGAAGCTGCCGAAGATCATCGACACCGGCTTCTTCTGGTACGACAAGACCAACATCGCCGACCCGAAGATCGCTGCCGTGCTGTATGACTGAGCGGTTCGTCTTGGCGGTCAGTGCTATCGGTCTATATGAGCGGCCAGCGCGCCGCTGCAGCTGAAACACCATCGCGATGGAACTGAACCTGCACGGCAAGGTGGTCATCGTCACGGGCGGCGGCTCGGGCATCGGCGCGGCCACCTCGCTGGCACTGGCCCGTGAAGGCGCGCTGCCGGTGATCCTGGGCCGCGATGCGCTGGCGCCGGACTTCGAGGCGCAGCTGCGGGCCTTGCAGCCGGCGGCGCGCTTCGTGCAGCTCGAGCTCACCGACGAAGCGGCCTGCCGCGCCGCGGTGGATGCCACGGTCGAGGCGCTGGGAGGCGTGCATGGCCTGGTCAACAACGCCGGCGTCAACGACAAGGTCGGACTCGAAGACGGCCGCGCGGCCTTCATCGCGTCGCTCGACCGCAACCTCACGCACTGCTACGTGATGGCCCACCTGTGCCTGCCCCACCTGCGGGACAGCCGCGGCGCCATCGTCAACGTCTCGTCCAAGACTGCCATCACCGGCCAGGGCCACACCAGCGGCTACGCGGCCGCCAAGGGTGCGCTGCTGGCGCTCACGCGCGAGTGGGCCGCCGCACTGCGGCACGACGGCATCCGCGTCAACGCCGTGGTGCCGGCCGAGGTGATGACGCCGCTGTACCAGCGCTGGATCGCCGGCTTTCCCGAGCCGCAGGCCAAGCTCGCCGAGATCACGCGCCGCATCCCGCTCGGCCAGCGCATGACCACGCCCGAGGAAATCGCCGACAGCATCGTCTTCCTGCTCTCCGAGCGGGCCGCGCACACCACCGGGCAATGGCTGTTCGTCGACGGCGGCTACACCCACCTGGACCGGGCACTTGACTGATCAGGCCTCCGGGTCGATCCAGTGGATAGGTGTGGGCTCCGCCGTGCCGCCGGGCGCCGGCGCGCCGGCGGATTCCCGCGGCTCGGCCACTACCACGCAATTCCGCCCCAGGGACTTGGCGCGGTAGAGCGCCGTGTCGGCCCGCTTGAACGCGGCGGCGAATCTCTCGCCGGGCCGCATGGCGGCCACGCCGAAGCTGGCCGTGACGGCCAGCGGCGCATCGGGCTCGAAGACCGTCGTCTCGATCAGGCGGCGCAGCCGATCGGCCAGTTCGGCCGCACTGCGCGGCGCGGTGTCGGGGCAGATCAGGATGAACTCTTCGCCGCCCCAGCGCCCGACCTTGCCGCTGGCCCGCGAATTGCCCGTCAGCACCTCGGCGGCTTTCTGCAGCACCCGGTCGCCGGCATCGTGACCCCGCTGATCGTTGACGGCCTTGAACTGATCCAGGTCGACCAGCACCAGCGAGACACGGCCGATGTGCATGTCCAGCGAATCGATGATCAGTTCGATGCCGTGGCGGTTGAAGGTGTTGGTCAAGGCATCCACGGTGGACAGCTTGCGGAAGCGATCCGTTTCGGAGCGAAGTTCGACGTTGTTGGCTGTCAGGTCGCGAATCTTCAGGCGCTGCTGGCGTGCCACACGCTGCAGGTGGACCAGGCGCGCGATGCCGTACAAGCCGCCGGCAGCCAGCCAGGCGCAGATGATGCCCAGGTACCAGCGTTCGGCGCTGACCCAGGGGCCGGCGAATTCGATCTTGTCGATCTTCAGCTCATGCCGCGACCCCGGCGCCTCCCCGAGAAGGTCGATCGAGAATGCCGTGGCATTGCTCAGGTCCGGATGGATGTACTGGCGCGGCAGGTCGTAGGCGGTGGTCCACCACTCCGGCACGACGAACTCGGACAGCGCCACCTGCAAGGGTCGCTCCAGATCGCGCGGGCTCAGATGGATGTAGTTGAACTTGGCGCTGTTGCCGTCGGCCGCCTTGGAAAACCGCGGGTCGAAATTCCGAATGGCCACCCGCAGGTAGCGGGCCGTGCCGCTGTAGTTCAGCGTGAGATGGAGTTGCTCGAAGCGCGAAAGATCGACGCCGGTGTCGCTTCCTGCCTTGGCGAGCATGTAGACGAAGTTGCAGTTGAAGCGCCGTTCTTCGGTTCCGAAGACGCATTCGAAGTGAAAGCGGTTCTTGTCGATCCAGTTGAACTTCGAGTGGCCGGGTTCGGGCGCCGAGGGCATCAGGAAGAAGTTGGCGCCCTGGGTGGGCGTCAGCGCGAGTCGTCGTTCCGGCAGGTACGGGTGGAACAGCAGCGCAGCCAGCGTCAGCGCCATCGCGATCAGCAGCGACGGGGATTGCTTCGTGGCCGGGGTCGTCTGCATGGACTGCTGTGCGCTCGGGAGGTGAATGAGTCTACCGATCGAACCGCCCGATTCAGCTCGTCCTGGGCGGGAAGGTGTCGCAGCGATGGCGCTATCGCCCCTGGCGCACGGCGCTGAGAGCAGCTTGCTGACCAGCCGCAGCGGCTGCGAGATCGTTCAGGGTTCCAGCCACTCCAGCTGCAGGTGTTCGCCAAGCTTGCCCAGCAACTCGCCCTGGTCGACCGGCTTGGCGAGAAAGTCGACCGCACCGGCGTGCAGCGAGGCCGTGCGCTCGTCGGCGCCTGCGCTGGCCGACACCGCGATGATGGGCGTGCCGGCGGTGAGGGCGGTTTGCCGCAGCTGCCGGATGGCATGCAGGCCGCTCAGGCGCGGCATCGTCAGGTCCATGAGGATCAGATCGGGCCGCAGTGTGCAGGCTTGTGCGACGGCTTCGCTGCCGTCCTTGGCGGTGGCCACGTCGAACCCGTAGATGCCGAGCGTTTCGCTCAGCACGTGGCGGTTCACCTCGATGTCGTCGGCCACCAGCACCAGGCGCCGCCTGCCGGCGTAGCCGGCCAGTTTGCGGCGTGGCGCCTGGCTGCCCAGCGGCGCCGGCGCCGGCGGCAGGCTCAAAGCGAAAGTGAACTCACTGCCCCGGCCCGGCTCGCTGCGCACCTGAATGTCGCCGCCCATTTGCTGCACCAGCTGGCGGCTCAAGGCCAGGCCAAGGCCGGTGCCGCGGCTGCGAGAGCTGGCATCGCCGACTTGCTCGAACGGCCGGAAGAGGCGCCCCAGGTCTTCGGCCGCGATGCCGATGCCGGTGTCGCGCACGGCGAAGGCCAGGTTCACCTTGCCGGCCTCGCCGTCAATGAGGGCTACTGTCAACGTGACGTGGCCGTCGGCGGTGAACTTGATCGCGTTGCCCAGCAGGTTGAGCAGCACCTGGCGCAGGCGCTGGCCGTCGACCAGCACCGGCGGCAGCGTGGCCGGACACGCCAGCCGCAAAGACAGCCCCTTGCGCTCGGCGTCGATCGCCATGGCTGCCATCAGCTCATCCAGCAGGCAGCGCGGGTCGGTGGGCTGGGGGAACAGGTCCATCCGGCCGGACTCGATCTTGGCGAGATCGAGCACGTCGGTGATCAGGCCCAGCAGGTGCTGCCCCGAGGATTCGATGGCAGACAGTCCCTTGGCGAGGCGTTCGCGGTCCGGCGGGGCCGCCTGCAGCAGCTGTGAGAACCCCAGGATGCCATTCAACGGCGTGCGCAACTCGTGGCTCATGTTGGCCAGGAACGCGCTCTTCGCGCGGCTGGCCAGCTCCGCGCGCTCTACCGCACTGGCCAGCTCGGCGGTGCGCTGGCCGACGCGCGCTTCCAGCTCTTC
Organism: Aquabacterium sp.; assembly: GCF_035476535.1. Lineage (GTDB taxonomy): Bacteria > Pseudomonadota > Gammaproteobacteria > Burkholderiales > Burkholderiaceae_C > Pseudaquabacterium. The sequence goes on along the minus strand of NZ_DATILJ010000159.1, from coordinate 18,950 downwards.
GCCATGGCGGCGCAGTGCCTCGGTGGAGGCTGTGAGCTGCTCGGCCATGGCGTTGAACTGGGCGCCGAGCCGACCCAGCTCGTCGCTCGACTCGACAGCGCAGCGCGCGGCGAGGTCACCCGCCGCGAACTGGCGCATCGCACCCTCCAGCCGGTCGAGTGGTCGGCGGACGATGCGGCCTACCAGCAGCGCGGTGACGGCAAACACCGCCGCCAGCACCGCAGCCACCATGCCCAGGTGCGTGGCGCGGGCCTGGGCCAGCGCCCGCCACATCGGCGCGCGGCTGAACACGATGCTGACCTCGCCGATCTGCCGCGGTGCGCCGTCGGCCACCGCATAGCGGATCGGCTCGGTGCGGGTGAAGGTATCGGCGGCCGGCGTGGTGCTGCCCCGCATCGGCACGACATGGCCGTAGCTTGCCGCGGTGACATTGATGGAGGCGATCTCGGCGTTGGAGCTGATGCTGTCCAGCAGGTGGTCGATGGCCTTGTGGTCGACGTTCCACAGCGGGTAGGCCAGTCCGCGGGCCAGCAGGTGCGTGATGCGCGTGGCGCGCGCATCGACTTCGGCCAGGCGCCTGGCGGTCTCCTGCCGGTCGAGCCACCACCAGGAGCCGCCGAGGATCAGCAGCAGCGTCGCGGTCAATGCCGTGACGAGCTTGGCCCTGACGCTCAAGCGCGCTGGCGCGATGGACCGGGCCGTGCTCGGTGCTGCCATCGTGTTCAACGCGACGGCATCAGCAGCGGCATGACTCCGAAGTCGTAGTGCTTGAGCTGCGGCTGGTGGACCTTCGAGTAGCGGCGGAAATCGATCGGCCGTTCGCGTTCGGAGAAGGCGTTCTCGTAGTCGCGCAGGTTGGCGCGCGTGACGACGTGCAGGTAGTCGAGCCGGCGCCGCACGCCACCGTCGGTGGCGAAGTCGATGCCGTTCGCATGGTCGTACAGCATCACCAGCGCCCAGGCGCCGATGAGGTGGTGGCCGGTCAAGGTGGCGGCGAGGCCGCCTTCGGCCAGGCTGCGCAAGGCCCGCGCGAAGCCGCCCATGCCGCCGATCGTCAATGCAGCACTGCGCGCCTGCGCGGCCTTCAGCGCGCCGAGCGCCATGTCGTCATTGGCGGCCCAGACGAGATTCGCCTGGGGGTAGCGCGCCAGCAGCACGTTGGTCTTGCGCTCGCCGTCGGCCTCGCTCCAGTCGCTGTAGACGAGCTGCTCCAGGCGCGCATCCGCAACGCTTCCGACATAGTCCGCCAGCCCGCGGGCGCGCTCGTTGGACACCGGCGACGAATTGGGGCCGGTGATGCCCAGCGCCCGGATCGGCCGCTGGCCGAGTTCCCGGTGCAGCGCGGCGACCAGGCGGAAGACACCGCGCGCATTGTCTGGAACGGCGCTGCCGATCCAGCGTGCGTAGCGCCCCCGCTCGTTGCCGATGGTGCTGCGCTGTTCATCGGTGACATCGCTGTGGATGACGAACACGCGGGCTGGACAGTTGTCCAGGGCGGCCAGCATGGCCGGGGCGGCCAGCTTGTCGTTCACCAGCATCACATAGTCCGGCGGCTCGGTGCGCGCGGCAACGGCTTGGGCATGCTGGATCATCAACAGGTGGTCGTGCTGCGCGTGCAGTATCTCGAATTGAATGCCGAGCTGCCTGGCGGCGAGCATCATGAAATCGTTGGCCGCACGTGCCATGGGCCCCGAAGCCGCCGCGTTGGGCGAGGCGGGATCGAGGAACACCACCTTTGGCGTGGCGGCCGCCGCGTGGGCGCGAAATCCGCAAGCGCTCGTGGCTGCGAGCAAGAAGCGTCGAGTCAACATGACATGCACCAGGCGCTGCAAGGAGAGCCGCCATTGTGCGCCTGAGGCCGCGGGCGCCCCCAGGCATCGCGAGCCTGAGCCTGAAGAACCCAGTCTTTTCGCCACGCCCTGGGTGGGAAGATGTCGCACGACCTCGTTCAGATCCCCTTGTCGTGCGGATCGGGGTGCGGGAACGGCGCCCGCCAGGCCAGCAGCACCGGCGGCACCGAGGCGATCAGCACGAAGGTGAAGAAGGTCGCGTAGTGCTGGTCGAAGGCGCCGTAGACCCAGCCGCTGACGGTGCCGGTGGCCCACTTGGTCATCGCCATCACGCCGGTGGCGAAGGCGTAGTGCGTCATCTTGAACGGGCCGGGCGCGATCTGCTGCATCATGTACAGCATGTGGCCGACCGAGCCCATGCCGAAGCCGAACTTCTCGATCGCCACCATCGCGCCGATCAGCCACACGTTGTCGGGCAGCGCCTGGCTCAGGTAGAAGTAGGTCACATGCGGCAGGTTCAGCACCAGGGCCAGCAGCAGGAACGAGCGCGGCAGCGTCAGCCGGGCCACGGCGAAGCCGCCGAGGAAGGCGCCGGCGATGAAGGCCACCGTGCCGACCGTGCCGTTGAGCAGGCCGAGTAATTCGTTGTCCAGGCCCAGCCCGCCGGCGCTGCGGGGGTCCAGCAGGAACAGCGGCCCGAACTTCTCGATGAAGCCTTCGCCGAAGCGGTAGAAGAAGATCACCGCCAGCATCATCCAGATGCGCGGCTTCTGGAAGAACGTGACCCACGAATCGCGCAGCGCCGGCAAGGCCGCCCGCAGGCCCTGGCCTTGCACGGCAGACGGCGCGCCCGGCGGCAGCGTGCGCAGGTGCCACAGGCCGAAGGCGCCCATCACCATCGCGGTGCCGAGCATGATGATCATCCAGCAATGCACCCAGGACAGGCCGACGCGGTTATGCAGCACGCCCGTCAACGAGACCAGCAGCCCCGAGGCGATGACCGCGCCCATGTTCCAGCACATGCCCTGCAGCCCGGCATAGCGCGCCTGGTCGACCAGCGGCATGGTGGTCATGAACACGCCGTCGGCCACGATGTCCTGCGTGGCGGACGCGAAGCCGGTGATCCAGAAGAAGGCCAGCGAAGCGCGGAAAAAATCGTCCAGCGGCAGGCAGAAGGCGACGAGGCCCAGCGAGGCCATCATCGTGAACTGCATGCTGATGACCCACCAGCGCTTGGTCCTGAAAGGCTCGAGCAAGGGCGACCACAGCGGCTTGAGCACCCAGGGCAGGTACATCTGCGAGGTGTACAGCGCGATGTCTTCGTTGGAGACGCCGAGGTTCTTGAAGATGATCGCGGCCACCACGCCGACGGTGACGTTGGGCAGCCCCATCGCCAGGTACAGCGACGGCACCCAGGTCAGCGGGTGGCGGGCGGGCGAGGCAGCTAACGGGTTGGGCAAGGACACGGACGAGGCTTTCTGGCGTTATCGACGATCACCGGTCAGCACCTGCAGCGCCGCCGACACATAGACCAGCGGCGCATTCCAGTTGATCGTGACCTCGTTGCTGGCGTAGCTGCAGTCGTGGTCCAGGTAGGACCTGGCCGCGATGGTGGACGGGTAGGGCACGGGGCAATGCGTGTGGTCCTGCTGCCCGGCGTTGGGGCCGCCCACCAGGAAGCCGGGCACTGGCGCCGCGATGCCGTCGGCCATCGACGGGCGGTGGTGCGGGTGCAGCGGGGCGCTGTGGCCGAAGCCGGTGACCTGGGCCATGTCGGTCGGATTGCGCCCCATCACGTAGTCCAGCAGCGCCTGGGCTGCATCCAGCTGCTGGCGCGTGCCCGTCAGCCGATAGCCCTGGATCAGCATCAGGGCCTGGTTCAAGGCCCCCGAATTGCTGCCCCAGTTGAAGTCACTGCCTTGCAGGCTCACCCGCCAGGCGGATGACTGCCAGGTGGCGGCCAGGCTGGTGGCCAGCGTGCCGATGCGGCTGGCGATCAGGCGTTGGTCCGCCACGGGCGTGAGCCGGTGGCGGTGCTGAGCCAGCGAGACCCAGGCCAGCCCGTTGACGCTGCCCCACGAAGGCACTTCGTTGGGCACCCCGGCCGGGTTCATCGCCGCGTAGTAGGCGTCGTTGCGGCTGCTGATGTACAGCTCCGCCGCGGCCCAGGCGAATTCGTCGGCCAGCTGGCTGTCGCCATACTCGCCGGTCTTGATGTCCGCCGGCTGCAAATACACCACCGTTGGGTGGGACCGCGCCCACTGCCACGCCGATTCGCCCGCGGCCAGCATGCGGGCCGACAAGCCGGGTCGCTCTGCCTCGAAGGCCCGGAAGACGCGGCTCGCGCTGGCCATCACCGCGGCGAAGTTCAGCGCCGCCGCCGTCGTCTTCTGCACCACGTAGCGCGGCCCCGTGGCCTGGTGCGGCATCACCACGCCGTCGAAGCCCTTGTTGGTGAGCTTGTGGTAGACGCCGCCATCGTGGGGGTCCTGCATCGTGAGCATCCACTCCAGATTCCACAGCGCTTCGTCCAGCAGGTCGGGGAGGGGGGTGCCGCTCTCGGGGATGTTCAGCATCTGCTGGCGAAAATAGTCCGGAAAGTGCTCGTAGGCGGCCAGCAGGGTGTAGGTCGAGATGCCCGAGTTGACGATGTACTTGTTGTAGTCGCCCGCGTCGTACCAGCCTTTGGGGCTGGAGATGACGGTGCCCTCGGGGCGCGCCGGGCTGGCGGCGGAGGCGTGGACCAGAACGTGCGTGTCCGGATGGCCAGCCGGGCGGGCATACACCCCCGCGTGTTCGGGCCGCAGCGCCGTGCTGGCGCGGTTGAAGTAGAGGGCCTTGAGGCTGGCGGCACTGAGCGCGGCATAGGCGTCCGGCGCGATCGTGAACCGGGGCGACGCTGCCAGGCCGTCGACGCGGACTTCGTAGGTGCCCGGCGTGGACAGCGCCGAGAAGTCGGCCAACCTGACTTGCGCCTGGGCCGGTGCCCAGAGAGCCGCGGCGCTGAGCGGGCCTGCGAACACTTCGGTCTCCGTGCCCGCGTGCACGACGCTGAAACGGCTGGCGCTGCCGTTCGGGATCACCGCCCACTTGGCGGCGCCCGGCAGGAAGCCGACCTGGTTGAGCTTGATCAGGCCTGCGGCCGCGTCGGATGGCGGGGAGGGACCGTCTGCGTGAGTGGCACAGGCCATCAAGGCCCCGGCCAGCAGTAGCACCAGGCCGGCCCGGGTTGACAGGAAGAAACGGATGCGATCAACAGACATGGTCTTGTTTTCCTGCCGAGCCGACAGGAGGGTGTGGGGGTCATGCGGACCGCTGGCCGAGGCCGCGATAGACGAAGTCGCGCACCCTGACATTCCCGGCACCCGCGCAATAAATGCCGATCTTCAGGCTCAGGAAGCCACCGAACACGTTGTGGTGGAAGCCCGAAACCTCCATCTGCCACGGGTGCTTGATCCAGGGGCCTTGACCCTGCGCGTAGTGGAAGGTCACCACATGCTGGTCGTTGCGCACCTTCAGGCGTACCGAGCGGCTCGGCACGTCCTGGCGCATCCAGTGCTGCTCCTGCCCGTAGTTGAAAGTGAGCATCTGCCGGGTGTCGAAGCCGATGCCGCAGAACATGCGCTCGCTGTAGAACAGCGTCAGGCCGGCCTGCGCGCCATCGTCGATGTCCAGCGTCACTTCCGCTTCGTAGCTGCGGTCGCCGACCAGCAGGGTCAGCGGCGAGCTGTCCGCCGGGTTCGTGCCCTTGGCGCTGATCACCAAGGCCCGGTTGTCGTAGCGAGCCCGGCCCCGCTCGTTCTCGCCGGGATTGAAGAAGCTCCACTGCGTGCCGAAGCGGTCGGTGGAAAAGTCGTCCGACAGCGCGAAGCCGGACGGCCCCGACGAGCGCTTGACGGGCTTGGGCAGCGGCGAGGACAAACTGCCGCCGGTGGCGCGCGGCCAGCCATCGCGCGTCCAGACCATGGGCTCCAGCAGCGTCTGGCGGCCCAGCGTGCGAAAGCCGTTTTCATAGCCGTGGTAGATCAGCCACCAGTCTCCCGCAGGCCCTTCGATGGCCGTGGCATGGCCGCGCGACCACCAGGGCTCATCGGCATGCTGGGTGCGCAGGATCGGGTTGTGCGGGCAGTCCAGCCACGGGCCGTGGATCGAGCGCGAACGCGCGACGATGACCATGTGGCTGGTCGGTGGCCCCGAGGTGCCGCCCACCGCCGTCATCAGGTAGAACCACTCGCCGCGGCGGAAGAGCTTCGGCCCTTCCGGCGCGAACATCTCGACCACCCAGTTGTCGGGATAGCGCCAGGGATCGTAGACCTGCGCCAGCGCACCGACGGTGGCCAGGCCATCGTCGGTCAAGCCGATGCGGCGCACGCCGTTGACGAAGAGATAGCGCTTGCCGTCTTCGCCGACGGCATGGCCGGGGTCGATGGCATCGATCTTCAGGTCGATCGGCTCGCTCCAGGGCCCGCGGATGTTGTCCGCATGGATCACGAAGATCGACTGCCGGTCGTTCGGATTGGCCGGGATGTAGATGTAATAGCGGCCTTTGTGCTTGACCAGGTCCATGGCCCAGACGGTGCCCAGCGGCTGCGTCAGCGCCGGGCCGATGGGCGCCCAGTTCACCAGGTCCTTCGAATGCCAGATGACGACGCCGGGGTACGAGAAGAACGACGAGAACGTCATGTAGTAGTCGTCGCCGTCCTTCAGCACGGTCGGGTCGGGATGGTCGCCCGCCACGATCGGGTTGAGGTAGCTGCCGTCGCCCCGATCGGCCTTGCGCTGGCCTTCCACGCCGGTTGCGACGCTGCGTGCGGGCCTCGTGAGTGGCTTGGCCATGGCGGCGCTGGTTCCAGTGAGCATCGGTGCCGAGGCTGTGCCGACCAACAGCGCCTTGACCGCATCGCGGCGAGTGTTTCCTGTCATGGTGCCTCCCACGCCAGATGCACGATCCGATAGCCGCGATGCTTCAGGGTCTTCAGCAGCAGCGGCAGGGCAGCCGCCGTCTGGTCCTGCGCATCGTGCAGCAGCAGGATGCCGCCGCGGCTCTCCGCCAAGCGCGCCACCAGGCGATCAGCCAGCATCTGCGGCGTCTGCGCGGGCAGCCAGTCGTCGACGCCCGCGTCCACCGACAGCACGGTGATGCCTTGCGCCTTCAGCGCGGTCCGCAAGGTCGCGGTTTCTTCCAGGAACGGGAACCGGTAGGCCGCGGCAGGGACACCGAAGGCCTGCTGATGGGCCCGCTGCATGGCCTTCAGATCCGCCAGTTGCTCGGCCTCGGGCAGCGTGGCGAAGTGCGAGTGGTGGAAGCCGTGCATGCCCACCGAATGACCCTCGGCGCTCACGCGCTGGGCCAGGTCGAGGTGGCGAACGAGCGGCGCGCCGTTCATGAAGAAGGTCGCGCGAACGCACTGTGCCTTGAGCGCCTGCAGCACCTGGGGTGTGGACTCGGGCCGGGGTCCGTCGTCGAAGGTGATCACCACCTCGCCGGGTTGAAGCGGCAGGGCCTGGTGCTGTGCCGTGCCGTAGGCGGCTGCTTCACGCGGGAGCATCAAGCTGCGTGATGTGCCCAGGACCTCGGGTCCGCAATCGGCCCCCGCCGATCCCGCCGCCAGGCTGGCGCCCAGCAACAGACCGCCCAGCGCGGACCGATGCATGCGGTGACTCACCATCGATGTTCCTAGGGGTTCCAGGTCAGCGAGGCAGCGTTCGCCTGCACAGGGCTGCGCTGCCCGTCGACTTCCAGGCACCAGTCCTGCAGCGCACCTTCCGCCACAGTGGCGGTGTAGCGCTGGCCCTGGCGGCTGACCGTGCCGCGCGCCGCGATGTGGCCTTGCGGCGATGCCACCGCAAAGCTCGCCGTCGCGCCGTCCGCCAGCGCGAACACCCGCAGCGTCACGCCGCGCGCATAGTCGTAGTCCGGCCGCTCGGTTTCCGACCCCCACGGCAATACGGTGTTAGGCGCGACATACAGCGGCAGGCTGAGGAAGTCGTGGTGTTCGTGATACCAGCGGCCGCCGGCCTGGGTCTGGCCGGACAACAAGTGCGTCCAGGTGCCCTCTGGCAAATAGAAATCCACCTCGCCACTCTCGGTGAACACCGGCGCCACCAGCAGCGCATCGCCCAAGTGGTACTGCCGGTCCAGCGTGGCGCAGGCCGGGTCGTGCGGATACTCCATCACCATCGAGCGCATGACGGGCACACCGCTCTGCGTGGCCGCGATGGCCTGCGCATACAGGTAGGGCATCAGCCGGTGCTTGAGGTGGGTGAAGGCCTGCAGCACATCGCAGCTCTCTTCGTCCACCAGCCAGGGCACGCGGTAGAAGCTGCTGCCGTGCAGCCGGCTGTGCGAAGACAGCATGCCGAACTGCAGCCAGCGCTTGTACACGGCGGGCGGCGGGTTGCCTTCGAAGCCGCCGATGTCGTGGCTCCAGAATGCGAAGCCGCAGCTGGTGAGCGACAGGCCACCGCGCAGGCTTTCGGCCATCGACTCGAAGTTCGACCAGCAGTCGCCGCCCCAATGCACCGGGTAGCGCTGGCCCGAAGCGTAGGTGGAGCGTGCGAAGACCACGGCCTCATCGGGGCCGCGTACTTCAGCCAGCAGCTGGTACACCGCCTCGTTGTAGCGCAGCGCATAGAGGTTGTGCATCTCCACCGGGTCGGAGCCGTCGTGGTAGACCACGTCCTGGTCGGGGATGCGCTCGCCGAAGTCGGTCTTGAAGCAGTCCACGCCCATCGCCAGCAGCCGGCGCAGGTGGCCCTGGTACCAGGCGGTGGCGGCGGGATTGGTGAAGTCGACGATGGCCATGCCCGGCTGCCACAGGTCGGTCTGCCACACCAAGCCGTTCGGGCGCTTGAGGAAGTAGCCTTGAGCGGCACCTTCGGCGAACAGCGGCGATTTCTGCGCGATGTAGGGGTTGATCCACAAGCTGATCTTCAGGCCGCGTGCGTGCAGGCGCTGCAGCATGCCCTCGGGGTCGGGGAAGGCGCGGCGGTCCCATTCGAAGTCGCACCACTGGAATTCGCGCATCCAGAAGCAGTCGAAGTGGAACACCGCCAGCGGCAAGTTGCGCCGCTTCATCTCGTCGATGAAGTGGGTGGCGGTGGCTTCGTCGTACTGGGTGGTGAACGAGGTCGTCAGCCACAGGCCGAAGGTCCAGGCCGGCGGCAGGGCGGCGCGGCCGGTCAGCGCGGTCAGGCGCTGCACCACCTGCTTGGGTGTCGGGCCCTGGATCACCAGGTAGTCCAGGCTCTCGCCTTCGCGGCTGAATTGCACGCGCGTGGTCTTCTCCGACGCGACTTCGAAGGACACCGGGCCGGCCTCGTTGACCAGCACGCCGTAGCCGCGGCTGGTCAGGTAGAAGGGCACGCTCTTGTAGGCCTGCTCGCAGGCGGTGCCGCCGTCGCGATTGCTGTTCTCGACCACCTGGCCGTTCTTGACCCAGGGCGTGAAGCGTTCGCCCAGGCCGTAGACGTATTCGCCGACAGCGAGTGTCAGCTGATCGTGCATGAAGTTGCCCTTGCCGGGCCATTGCACGTAGCCCAGGCCGCGCCAGTCGCTGCGCGTCAGCACACGATCGCCTTCGCGGAACACCAGGCCCCAGTTGTCGCCCTTGCGCACCTCCACCGACAGGCCGCCGCTGGTGAGCGTGGCGCAGGCCTCGCCGTCTTCGATCAAGACCGGTGGCCGGCCCTCGCCGGGCATCGGCACACCCAGCCGCGGCGGCTGCGAGGCCGTGAAGTGTTCGGCCCGCACCCGTATCACGCCGGGCATCGGCGAACTCAATGTCACCGTCAGCGTGGGCCCCTGCAGCGTGTCGCCGCGGTGCTTGATGGGGCGCGTGGTGGCCAGCACCACCAGCCTGTCTTCGTGAACCTCGATGGCGTAGGCCTGCGCCGCGTAGTGCGCCGTGGCACCGGGTTGCAGCAACCATTGCCCATCTGTGAACTTCATGTCATTGACCTAACTGTTGAAACGAGCGGGCATGTGCGCCCTGAAAATGGAAAGCGGGACCACAAGGTCGGTTTCTAGCGCTGCGCGACTGCCGGCACTGGTATCGACACCACGACGATGGACTTCGCCGGCAGGTCGAAGCTGAGCTTGCCGGCAACGGCCTTCGCGACATACGGTGCCGGCACGATCGTGTCCGGGCGATCGAAGCTGTTGTGCGCATCCATCGCCGCGGCGCTCAGGATGCGGCCGGTGGCGGTGCCAGCGAGGTTGGTGACGACCCGGGCCGCACGCTCGGGATCAAGATTGACCAGCGCCAGCAGCGTGCTGCCGTCCACGCCCCGCGCGGCCGATACGTCCACTGCCGGCAGGCTCACTTCGCCCTGCCGATAGCGCGGCGCGTCGACGCTCGCCTTCAGCGGCGTCGCGCCCTGGAACGGCAGGTACAGGTCGAACAGGTGGTAGGTGGGGGTCAGCAGCATCCGGGCGCCGTCGGTCAGCACCATGGCCTGCAGCACATTGACCATCTGCGCGATATTGGCCATCTTCACCCGCTCGGTGTGCCGATGGAAGACATTGAACGTGAGCGCCGCCACCATCGCATCACGCAGCGTGTTCTGCTGAACCAGGAAGGCCGGATTGCTGCCGGGCTCGGGGTCGTGCCACATACCCCATTCGTCCACGTACAGCGCGACGCGCTTTTTCGGATCGTGCTTGTCCATGATGCGCACGGTCTTGGCGATGTGCTCTTCCATGCCGACCGTCACGTCCTGCAGCGTCTTGGCCCAGCGCTGGGCGTCGAAGCCCACTGCCTGTCCCTTGGCTTCCCAGGGACCGGGGACGGTGTAGTGATGCAGGCTGATCGCGTCCATGTCGTCCTTGGCGAGGTCCATCATCACGTCGGTGACGCGCTCGTTGCCTTCTCCGTCGCCCGAGGCGACCTTGATCACCGGCGCCCGCAGGAAGCTCGCGTACTGCCGATGCAGGTCGGCGGCGTACTCCGGGCGCATGTGGCCACCGCAGCCCCAGCTCTCGTTGCCGACGCCGAAGTACTTCACGGTCCAGGGCTTGTCGCGACCGTTGCGGCGCCGCTCGTTGGCCAAGCTCGACACACTGTCGGAAGTCATGTACTCCAGCCACTGCGCCATGGCGCGCGGCGGCATCGAGCCCATGTTGCCGGCGATGTACACCTCGGCACCGATCATCTCGGCGAAGTCCATGAACTCGTGCGTGCCGACGCGGTTGTCGTCCGGCACGTTGCCCCAGACCTTGTTGAGCCGGACCGGGCGCTGCGCTCGGGGGCCGATGCCGTCGCGCCAGTCGTAGTCGTCGGCGAAGCAGCCGCCGGGCCAGCGCACGACCGGCACCTTGATCTTGCGCAGCGCCGCGATCACGTCGTTGCGAAAGCCGCGCGTGTTCGGAATCTTCGAATCCGTGCCGACCCACAGGCCGCCATAAACACCCGTGCCCAGGTGCTCGACGAACTGGCCGTAGACAGCCGGCTCAATGCGCGGGCCGGCCGCTTCGAGGGTCAGCGTCAGCCTGGCTTCGGCCCGTTCGGCAGCGGGTGCGGCGAAGGCCATCATCGCCGTGCCGAGCAGCACGGCGGCCGCGGCAGAAAGGGAGCGCAGTGTCACGGTCGGATCGCCCGCTCGACCGTGACCAGCACCACGTCGTTGCTGCGCATCGGCAGGTTCACGGACAGCAAGCCACTGGGCCCCACCCGAACCCTGCGATCGATTTCCGCCTTGTCGGTAGTGAGGGCATGAAGCCGGCGCTGCTGCGCGGCATCCAGCGACGCGGGCGAACCCATCTTCAGGTAAGCGGTGTGGGCATCATTGGCCTGGTAGCCGGTGCGGTAGGCCTTCAGGCGGTAAGTGCCTGGCGCCAGGTGCGCCAGGCTCAAGCGCACCGGCGGCGCGGCCGTGGCCGGCAGCGGCCGCGTGTAGAACGGCCGGTTGCTGAGCTGCTGCACCGGTTGCTGCCAGTCCCAGACGAGCACGGCCGTCGTCGTGCCGTCGGTTGCGGCCCAGGTCGCGGCGTCGTCGCTCGGCAGCGCGCGGCCACGCAAGGCGTTCAGGTACTTGTACGCAAAGTACACGGGCTTGCGAATGCCTTCTCGCGTGAGCAGACCGAAGCCGCCATGAAAGGGCGTGGGGGGCGGACCGGGCTCTTCGAACAGGTCGCTGTAGACCCAGTAGCTCATGCTCTGCACCAGGCCCTGGCTCTGCTTGAGCTTGCTCAGCACATAGGGCGCGCTGATGTAGGAATCGTGCACGGCGTCGCGCGGCGTGTAGCTGGTGCTCCATTCGGTGAAGTGCAGCGGCAGGGTCGGATACGGTGAGGCCGCAATCTGTTGCCGCACCCGGCGCACGTCGCCGACGATCGCATCGGGCGAGGCCGACAACTTCGTGTCTTCCTTGCCGTGTTCATCGAGGAAGCCACCGTCGACGCCGTAGGTGTGCGTGGTGACGAAATCGACCGGCGCGTCGTTCGCTTTTACGTGGGCCAGGAAGTCCACCACCCAGTCGGCGCCTGCCGTGGCCGGCCCGCCCACCTGCAGTTGCGGGTCGATGGCTTTGATCGCCCGGGCGGTCTGCACGTACAGGTCGAAGTAAGCCTTCTTGTCGGCACGCTCCCAGAAGCCGTCGAGGTTGGGCTCATTCCAGACTTCGAAAGGCCAGCGACGCACTTCGTCCGCGCCGTAGCGGCTGATCAGGTGGCGGACAAAAGCATCCACCAGGTTGCGCCACGCGACAGGATCGGGATGCGAGGTGTTGCCCTTCCAGTAGAAGATGGACTGCTGCGACGTTGCCATGGCCAGCGGCGTGAAGCCCAGCTCGACGAAAGGCCGGATGCCCTTGGCCAGCAGTTGGTCGTAGAGCCGGTCGATGCCGCTGAAGTCGTGGACGATGCGTCCGTCGACCTTGCGCACCGTGCCCAGCACGTCATGAAAGATCGCGTGAAAGCGCACGTAGCGGAAACCCAGTTCGTCGACCACGGTCTTCAGCTGGGCCTGGCTGTCGTCGCGGATCAGCGTGCCCGGAAAGTCGGCGCCGACCGAGAGATCGAAGAAGCGGTCGACCGGACTCCTGGCGAGCGCGATGTCCAGCCGGATGTCCCGGGGCGCCGGGCCACTTGCACCGCCCGCGCCTCCCGCCATCACCACCGGCGCGCAGGCCAGGGCCGCCGCCAGCGCCAGCCATCGCATGGGCGGCGTCACGGCAGACTCCGGGCGAGCTCGGCCGCCGGCGCAACCATGGCGACAGGCGCTGCCACGGGATCGGCCTTGACATGCCGGTTGATGTAGTCCGCCTGGTCCGGCATGCCGGCCACGGTGTTGGCGATGGCCGTGCGCACGCGCGCGAAGTGCGTGCGCAGGGCAGACTCGTCGATCTGGTCGACGAAGGGGTCGTAGCTGCGCGGCATCACGCCCAGGCCGAGCAGCATCGACTGCCACGACGGCTCGGCGAAACCATTGGGGTCGAGGATCGCCACGCGGCCGGATGAGCGGAACAGCTCGATCTGGTGCTGCAGCGTGTCGGGGATCGGCATTGCCGCGCAGTAGCGCCAGAACTCGGAGTCGGTGCGCTGCGTGAGCTTGTAGTGCATCACGATGAAGTCGCGGATCGATTCGTACTGGAACAGCATCTGGCGGTTGAACTCGGCCGCCAGGCCGGGGTGGAAATCGCGGTCGGGAAATTGCTCGATCAGCCGCCCGACGCCGTCCATGATGAACTGGATGCTGGTGGATTCCAGCGGCTCGATGAAGCCCGCCGCCAGGCCGAGTGCGACCACGTTCTTCGACCACTGCTTGCGCCGCCGGCCGGTGGTGAAGCGCAGCTGGCGCGGTGTGTCCAAGGCCTCACTGTCCAGGCCTTCCAGCAGCACGCGCGCGGCTTCATCATCGGTGGTGAACTGGCTGCAGTAGACATGGCCGTTGCCGGTGCGGTGCTGCAAGGGGATGCGCCACTGCCAGCCGGCCGTGCGCGCGGTGGAGGTGGTATAGGGCGTCAACTTCGGCACGCGTTCCGAGGGCACCGCCAGCGCACTGTTGCACGGCAGCACGGCGCTCCAGTCGTCGTAGCCGGCCTTCATCGCGCCTTCGATCAGCAGGCCGCGAAAGCCCGAGCAGTCGATGAACAGGTCGCCGTCGACGCGCCGGCCATCGCGCAGCTTCACCGCGGCAACAAAGCCGTCTTCGGGCCGCAGTTCGACATCGACGATGGTGCCTTCGATGCGCGTGGCGCCGCGCTGCATCGCGTAGTCGCGCAGGTAGGCCGCGTACAGGCCGGCGTCGAAGTGGAAGGCGAAGGAATAGGCGTTGGCGGCCGACGGTGTGTCGCCCTGCGGCGGCGTGAAGCGATTCTGGCGCGCCATCACCGAAGAGGTGGACCAGTCTTCATAGGACGCCATGCCGCCGGCGCGCTGCAGCCGCAGCCAGTGCATCACCGGCGACCGGTTCTCGATGCGCGCGCCGAAGTCGCCGAAGCCGTGGAAGAAGCGGTGACCGACCCGGCCCCAGTCCTTGAACTCGATGCCGAGCTTGAAGGTGGCCTGCGTCTTCTTGACGAAGTCCGCGCCATCGAGGTTCAGCGCGTGGTTGTAGTAGCGGATCGTCGGCAAGGTGGCCTCGCCGACGCCGATGGTGCCGATCTCCGGCGACTCGATGAGCACGATTTCACACGGACGCGCGCTCGCCCGCCCGAGCTTCTGCGCCAGCGGCGCCGCGGCCATCCAGCCGGCGGTGCCGCCGCCGACGATGACGATCTTGCGAATGGATTTGTCGTTCATGGCTTGCCTCGCTAGTGGCTGTCTGGGCGGTATCGGCGCTGAAGCCGGCTCACCACGCTCGAAGCTGACATGGCGGCGGCGCACAAGGCTGCGCGGCCGTGAGTCTCGGCCCGCTTCGCCATGCCGGGGCTAGGTGTTTCCACCGCTTTAGTTCGTTCGTCGATCGAATTAATATCCGGCGCCAGACAGTGCACAAACTGGATCAGGAGACAGCATTTGTTAGCCGAGGCCGCGGGAAACCAGCAGTTGCTCAAGGGAGCCAACCGGATGGTTCTGGTGCGGCACCTGTGCGCCAACCCGGGCCTGTCGCGCGCCGACCTGGCTGAAGCGGTGGGGCTGACGAAATCGACCGTGAGCCTGCTGGTGCGCGAGCTGCTGGACGAAGGCTGGCTGCTGGAGCGCGAGATCGTCGCCACTGGCGACCTGGGCCGGCGGCCCACGCCGCTGTTCATCGACCCGTCGCGCCTGGTGCTGCTGGGCGCCGAGGTGGACATCGATTCGGTGCGCGTCGTCACCGTCTCGCTGACCGGCGAGGTGCTGTCGCGCGCGTCGGCGAACCACGGCTCGACCAAGAGCGTCAAGAGCTGCGTCGCCGCGCTGACCGCCGCGATGTCCAAGCTGTGCAAACAACTCGACCCGGCCCGGCAGCGCATCATCGGCATCGGCGTCGGACTGCCCGGGGGCGTGGACGAGGCCAATGGCATCCTGCGCTTTGCGCCGAACCTCGCCTGGCGCGACGTGCCCTTCGGTGACTTGCTGCGCGAGAAGATCGCCGGCACCGCGCTGGCCGGCACGCCTCTGTTCCTGCAGAACGAAGCCGACGTGGCGGCCCTGGGCGAACTGGAGTTCAGCGCGCCGCAGGCCTCGGATCCTTTGCTCTACGTCAGCCTGAACCAGGGCGTGGGTGCCGGCGTCATCGTCGGCGGCCGCCTGCTGACCGGCAGCCGCGGCTTCGCCGGCGAAGTCGGCCACATCGTGCTGCAGCTCAACGGGCCGGCATGTTCCTGCGGCCGGCGTGGGTGTGCCGAAGCGCTGATCGGGCCACGGGCCATGCTGCAGCGCAGCGACGAGCAGGACCCTGCGCTGTCGCCGCTGGCGGTGGTGCGTGAGCGGCTGGCCGCAGGCGACGCGCCGACGCTGAAGGCCATCAACAAGGCCGGCAGCTACCTGGGCATGCTGCTGCAGAACCTGGCCGCCGCCTACGACCCGGCCCGCATCGTGCTGGGCGGCGCGGTCGTCGAACTTGGCGACGCCTTCCTCAAGCCGGCGCTGAAGACGCTGAACGACTACGCGGCGGCCGCCAACCTGGAGCCCCCTTTGGTGCAGACCTCGCGCTTCGGCGCGGATGCGGTGGCCGTCGGTGCGGCCGCGCTGGTGCGGCACCGCCTAACCCGCAATGTGCTCGTGCCGGTGCCTGAAGGCCAAGCTGCCGCGCGATCCACCCGAGACGCGGGGATCGCATGATGTTCCTCGGCATCGACCTGGGCACCTCGGAAGTCAAGCTGCTGCTGCTGGACGCCGCGGGGCATGTCGTCGGCCAGGCCGGCGCGCCGCTGACGGTGTCCCGCCCGCAGGCCCTGTGGGCCGAGCAGGCGCCTGAAGACTGGTGGCGCGCGACGGAGAGCGCTGTGGCGCAGCTGCGCCGGACGCATGGACAGGCCTTTGCGCGGGTGCGCGCCATCGGCCTGTCCGGACAGATGCACGGTGCCGTGCTGCTGGATGCGCAGGACCGCGTGCTGCGCCCGGCCATCCTGTGGAACGACGGCCGCAGCCATGCCGAGTGCGCGGAGCTCACAGCGCGCGCGCCCCGCCTGCATGCCGTGGCCGGCAACCTGGCCATGCCCGGCTTCACCGCGCCGAAGCTGCTGTGGGTGCAAAAGCATGAACCCCAGGTCTTTGCCCAAGTGAGCTGCGTGCTGCTGCCCAAGGACTGGCTGCGGCTGCAGCTCAGCGGCGAGAAGCTCAGCGATCCGTCCGATGCCGCCGGCACGCTGTGGCTGGACGTCGCCGCACGCGACTGGTCGGACGAACTGCTGGCCGCCTGCGACCTGAACCGGGCGCAGATGCCGCGGCTGGTCGAAAGCAACCAGCCCTCCGCCATGCTGCGGCCGGAGATCGCCCAGGCCTGGGGCCTGGGTCCGCAGGTGGTGATCGCCGGCGGCGCCGGCGACAACGCCGCCAGCGCCATCGGCATCGGCGCGGTCGAGCCCGGTGACGGTTTCATCTCGCTCGGCACCTCGGGCGTGCTTTTCGTCGTCAACGATCGCTTCCGGCCCAACCCGGCGTCGGCCGTGCACGCCTTCTGCCATGCGCTGCCCGGGCGCTGGCACCAGATGAGCGTGATGCTCTCGGCCGCCAGCTGCCTGAAATGGTTCGTGCAGCTCAGCGGCGCAGCGGACGAAGCCTTCCTGCTGGATGAAATCGAGCTTTTGCCCGCAGCGGCGCTGCACGACGCGCCGCTGTTCCTGCCCTACCTGGCCGGCGAACGCA
Source organism: Aquabacterium sp. (assembly GCF_035476535.1). Lineage (GTDB taxonomy): Bacteria > Pseudomonadota > Gammaproteobacteria > Burkholderiales > Burkholderiaceae_C > Pseudaquabacterium. Next base: position 1,928 of record NZ_DATILJ010000159.1, on the reverse strand, counting down.
CACCTCACAACGACCCGTTTGCGCAGGGCCTGTTGCACGGCCTGAACCACGGCAGCACGCGCGCCCACTGCGGCTATGCGGTGCTGGAAGGCGTGGCCTTCGGCCTGGCCGACGGGCTGGCCGCGCTGCAGGCGGCGGGCACCGAAGTCGAGCGCCTGTCGCTGGTGGGCGGTGGCGCCCGCAGCCGCTACTGGGCACAACTGATCGCCGATATCCTAGGCGTCGATATCCTCGTGCACAGCGGCGGCGAAGCCGGTGGTGCACTCGGCGCCGCACGCCTGGGCTGGCTGGCCGCCGGCGGCAGCGAGGCCGAGGTCTGCCGCAAACCCGAGGTCGCCGCCTGCCTGCGGCCCGACGCCACGCGCCACGCGCAGCTGCAGCAACGGCTGCAGCGCTTCCGCACCCTTTACCAAAGTCTCAAGGCCTTGCCGCCAGCGGCCAGCGCCACCTGAACAAAAACCCGCATCCCGTTTGAAGTCACCCATGATGAAAAGCTACTTCCACGACATCGCACCGATCCACTACCGAGGCCCCGGCAGCGACGACCCGCTGGCCTTCCGCCACTACGACAAGAACAAGATCGTGCTCGGCAAGCGCATGGAAGATCAGCTGCGCTTTGCCGTGTGCTACTGGCACAGCTTCTGCTGGAACGGCTTCGACCCCTTCGGCACCGCCACCTTCGAGCGGCCCTGGTTCGAGGGCGGCTCGCCGATGGAACTGGCCCAGCAGAAGGCCGAAGCGGCTTTCGAGTTCTTCGCCAAGCTGGGCGCGCCGTACTACACCTTCCACGACCGCGACGTTGCGCCCGAAGGCGCCACGCCGCGCGAAAGCCACGACAACCTGCTGCGCATGGTCGACGTGCTGGGTGAACACCAGCAGCGCACCGGCATGAAGCTGCTGTGGGGCACGGCGAACCTGTTCAGCCACCGCCGCTTCATGTCCGGCGCGGCCAGCAACCCCGACCCCGCGATCTTCGCGATGGCGGCGCTGCAGGTGCGCGACGCGATGGATGCGACCAAAACGCTGAACGGCGAGAACTACGTGCTGTGGGGCGGCCGCGAAGGCTACGAGACACTGCTGAACACGCGCGTCGGCCAGGAGTTCGACCAGCTCGGCCGCTTCCTGAACATGGTGGTCGAGTACAAGCACAAGATCGGCTTGAAGGGCGCGATCCTGATCGAGCCCAAGCCGCGCGAACCGGCCAAGCACCAGTACGACTTCGACACCGCCAGCGTCTACGGCTTCCTGGTGCGCTACGGCCTGGAGAAAGAGGTCAAGCTCAACCTCGAGGCCAACCACGCCACGCTGTCCGGCCACAGTTTCGAGCATGAGATCGCCACTGCCGGCGCGCTGGGCATCCTGGGCAGCGTCGACATGAACCGCGGTGATCCGCAGCTGGGCTGGGACACCGACCAGTTCCCCAACAACGTGCCCGAAACGGCGCTGGCGCTCTACCACATCCAGCGCGCCGGTGGACTGGGCAGCGGCGGCCTGAACTTCGACGCCAAGGTGCGGCGCCAGTCGATCGACCCGCAGGACCTGTTCCACGGCCATGTCGGCGCGATGGATGTCTGCGCCCAGGCGCTGTTGATCGCGGAAAAGATGATCGTCGGTGGCCAGCTCGAGGCCGCCGTGGCCGCTCGCTATGCGGGTTGGGAAAGCCCCGACGCGCAGGACATCCTGGCCGGCCGCGTGCCGCTGGACCGGCTGGCCGACCAGGTGCTGGCAAGCAACACCGATCCCTTGCCGGTCTCCGGCCGCCAGGAGTTCCTCGAGAACCTCGTCAATCGCTTTTGCGGCAGTTGACGCGCCGGCGTCAGGCCTCTCTCCCCGACGGGATGCGTCCCGAACCACCCTTGAGAAGGATAAAAGACATGAGACAACTTCGAAGGACAGCACTGTCCATCGCTGCAGCCCAGGTGGCCTTG
>NZ_DATILJ010000158.1:0-3863 GCF_035476535.1 Aquabacterium sp. | reverse complement strand
TGCGAGGCCTTCAGCGCGTCGTCGACGGAGGTCTTGCCGGCCAGCGCCGCGCTCATCTGCTGCCCCACGGCGATGCCGATCGCCTGGAACTCGGGAATGGCCGCGAACTGCACGCCGACATACGGGCTCTTGGCCAGCGTGCTGTCGTTCGGATTCGCGCTGTCCAGGGCGGCCTTCTCGGCCTGCGCGAACTTCGCCGCCTTGAGGAATTCCGCATTCGCGTAGGTCGACTTGCGCGTTCCGGTGGGCACCGCCGCCCAGCCCTTTTCCTTGCCGACCAGGTTGATGTAGTCCTTCGAGGTCGCCCACATGATGAACTTCTGCGCCGCGTCGGTGTTCTTGGTGCCGGCGGGAATCGCCAGCGACCAGGCCCAGAGCCAGTTCGCGCCCTTCTGCGTCACGGCATAGGGGCCCTGCGCGAAGGCCACCTTGTCGGCGACCTTGCTCTGCTTCGGATCGGTGATGAACGAGGCCGCGATCGTCGCGTCGATCCACATGCCGCACTTGCCTTCGTTGTACAGCGCCAGGATCTCGTTGAAGCTGTTCGCGCTGGAGCCGGGCGGACCGTACTTCTTCAGCAGGTCGACGTAGAACGTGACCGTGTCCTTCCAGGGCTTGCTCTCGAGCTGCGGCTTCCAGTTCATGTCGAACCACTGCGCGCCGAAGCTGTTGGCCATCGTCGACAGGAAGGCCATGTTGTCGCCCCAACCCGGCTTGCCGCGCAGGCAGATGCCGTAGACGCCGTTCTTCGCATCGTGGATCTTGGCCGCGGCGTCGCGCACATCGTTCCAGGTCGGGCGCTCGGCGAACTTCACGCCCGCCTTGTCGGTGAGGTCCTTGCGGTACATCAGCATCGAGCTCTCGCCGTAGAAAGGCGCGGCATAGAGCTTGCCCTCCACCGACAGGCCGTTGCGAATGGCCGGTAGCAGGTCATCGACGTCGTAGTCGGCGGCGGGCTTGATTTCCTTGAGCCAGCCCTTCTTGCCCCAGATCGGCGTCTCGTACATGCCAATGGTCATCACGTCGAACTGCCCGCCCTTGGTGGCGATGTCGGTCGTGACGCGCTGGCGCAGCACGCCCTCCTCCAGCGTCACCCATTTGACCTTGATGTCGGGATTGGCCTTCTCGAAGTGCGGGGTCAGCTTCTGCATCTCGATCATGTGGCCGTTGTTGACGGTCGCGACGACGATCTCGGTCGCCGCGAACGCGCCGGTGCTCAGGGCGATCGCCAGCGACAGGGCCAGCGGGGTCTTCAGAGTCATGGGTGTCTCCTCGGGGGTGTTGAACTCGGTGTCACGCGCATCGCGACGACGGTGCAACGATAGGTTTTGCGCCCCCGATGTGCGCGTACAGCAGGCGCAGCGACACATACGAATTTGCATTCATTGCTCAGTAATTTCCCCATGTCGGCGGAATTTCGTACCAGTTCAGGCGATCCACTGGGGCCTGCCGCGGCGGCATCCGGGAAACCTCCGGTAGCTGCCGCCCTGCCCTGCGGCAAGCTGTGCGGCATCCGGCCGAACGACCGCCGGCTTGCCCAATGGCGGGCAGGGGAACCGCTTGGTTGATATCGCGCCGAATGACCACGAACGCAGCCGCCTCGCCGAGTGCATGCGGCTCGCCGACCCCGTGTGCAACCTGGACGCCGCAGCGGCGGCGAGCGCGGCGCTCGAAGCCCGCGCGCTGGCGCGATCGCTCGCATCGGAAGCGGACGAGTACCGCGCCACCGCGTGGCTCGCGCGGCACTGGATGTACCTGGGCCGCATGAACGAGGCGCTGGACCTGGCGGCCGAACATATCAGGCAGCCGTCGTCGCCGGACGTGGAGGATGCGCGCGTCGAGGCCCTGCTGGTCGTCGCGCTGGCCGGCAGCGAGATGGCCCGGTTCGAGCAGGCGCTGGGCGCCGCGGAAGAACTCGTGACGCTGGCGGCCCGCCGCGGCGACGCCGGCAGGATGCTGAATGCCGCTGTCGCGCTGGCCATCCCGTTCGAGCGGGTGGGCGACTCGTGGCAGGCCGAACGCATTCTTTCCCAGGCGCTGGCCGACCACGGCAGCCGGAGTTCGGCCCGCGGCGTCTTGTCCGCCTGCAATGCCTTGTGCGCGATCTGCGCGCACATCGCCCATCTGCTGCGCGACACCGACTCGCCTTCGGAGGTGGCGACCTTCCTCGCCAAGGGGCGCGCTGCGGGCGAGCGCGCCTTCGGGCTCCTCGACGAGGTGCCCAACCCGGCCTTCGAAGTCATCATCGGTCTCAACCTGGCCGAACTTCTCGCGGTACAGGGCGAAAACGAACAGGCCCTGAGCCTGCTGCAGCGTCTGCGCATCTCGGTGCAGGATCAGCAGCTCGCTTCCTACGCCTGGCATGTCGATGTCGAGCTGGCGGACGTTCAGTTGCGCCTGGGGAACGCCCGCGAGGCGCTGGACATCGTGCAGCGCCTGGAGGCGCATGGCGACGCGGTGCCGCCCTCGACGCTCGTGAAGGGCCATCTCGTTGGCTACGGCGCAAGCAAGGCGCTGGGCGACTTCGCGCTGGCGCTGAAGCACTTCGAGCTCGCGGAGCGCATGGAGCGGCACACGCTGACGCGGCACCTGCGCACCCAGTCAGCACTCTTCGTCACCCGCACCGAGGAACTGAACGCCAGGCATGTCGCCATGGCGGCCCGGCTGGAGGCCCAGCAGGAACGGCACCGTGCCGCTCACTTCGCCGCCCAGGCCGAGCAGGACCCGCTGACGGGGCTGGGCAACCGCCGGCACCTGGAGCGGCGCGCCGCGGATCTGTTCCTCCCGCTGGACCGGGCCCTGGCGCCGCTGGTGCTGGCGCAGATCGACGTCGATCACTTCAAGCAGGTCAACGACACGCACGGGCATGCGGCGGGCGACACGGTGCTGGTCGCCCTCGGCAAGCTGCTGCGGGACAACTTCCGCGCCGCCGACGTCGTCGTGCGCAGCGGCGGCGAGGAGTTCGTGGTCGTGCTGCCCGACACGCCGCTGCCGCGCGCCATGGAGGTCTGCGAGCGCCTGCGGGCCCGGGTCGAGACCACGCCGGTGGACATCGGCACCGGCACGCCGCTGCAGATCACGATCAGCATCGGCATCGCCACCGCGCCGGCCTACGAGCTCGACACGCTGATGCGGCGGGCCGACGCCGCCCTGTACGCCGCGAAGCAGGCCGGACGCAACCGGCTGTGCTGCGCGGAGCCGTTGCCGGACATGGCGGGGCCGGCATAGCTGGTCTGCGCGCTGCGGTCTGGCGCGCCGCCCGTCCACTTCCTAGACTCGGCGCCTATCCGCATCGAGCTCACAGGACACGCCATGGACGACCTCACCCAGCTGAAGGTCAGCATCGCTGACCACATCGCCACCCTGGTCATGGACAGCCCGCCGGTCAATGCCCTGACGCGGGTGCTGAACGACGAGCTGACGCTGGCGCTGGATCGCATCTCGGAGATGGACGAGGTGCGCGTCGTGGTGCTGACCGGCGCCGGCAAGGTCTTCTGTGCCGGCGCCGACCTCAAGGGCCGCGCGCAAGTCATCAAAGGTCCGGGCGACCTGCCTGCGCACTCGCGCAGGACGCGGGAGTGCTTTCATGCGATCCGCGAATGCGCCAAGCCGGTCATCGTCGCGATCAACGGCGCGGCGTTGGGCTCCGGTCTCGCGATGTGCGCATCTGCCGACATCCTGGTGGCCTCGGAAAAAGGCTCGCTGGGCATGCCCGAGGTGGATGTCGGCCTGCTCGGCGGTGCGCGCCACGCGATGCGGCTGTTCAGCCACTCGCGGCTGCGCCGCATGGCGCTGACCGGTCTGCGCGTCGACGGCACGGAGCTCTACCGGCTGGGCGTCGTGGAAGCCTGCACCGCGCCCGA
>NZ_DATILJ010000157.1:0-4932 GCF_035476535.1 Aquabacterium sp. | reverse complement strand
GCCGGTGCCGCGCAGCGATGCGGCCTGGTGTTCAATCGAAACGCCGAAGGCGGCGGCGTGGTGTTCGGTTGAAGCTCCCAAGGCCGCGGCTGCTTGGTGCTCGATTGAATCACCGAAGGCGGCCGCAGCATGGTGTTCGGTCGAATCACCGCAGGCCGCAGCGGCCTGGTGTTCGGTCGAGTCGAAAGAGCAGGCCGTGCTGGCATCGCGCGCGACGCCACAGTCGGCTCACTCCGCGCAGACCCGCGCCCGCCCGGCGTTCTTGGCACGGTAGAGCTGGCGGTCGGTGCGCACCAGCAGTTCGGCGATGCTGCCGCCGCACTCTTCGCCCGGCCGTGACGCCGGGCGGCCGGCCACGCCGATGCTGACGCTGATGCGGCGGTCCGACGGCGCATCAGCGTGCTCGATGGCCAGCGCCTTGACCTGCTCGCTCAGGCGCTGGGCCAGCGCCAGTGCGCCCTGTACTTCGGTCTCGGGCAGCACGCAGGCGAACTCCTCGCCGCCATAGCGCGCCAGCAGGTCGGCCGGGCGCTGCAGTCCGGCGGCCAGCGCGTGGGCCACGCGGCGCAGGCAGTCGTCGCCGGCCTGGTGACCGTAGCGGTCGTTGAAGGGCTTGAAGGCATCGATGTCGATCAGCATCAGCGTCAGCGGCGTGCCGTTGCGCATCGCGCGCAGCCATTCCTGTTGCAGGCGCTCATCGAAATAGCGGCGGTTGAAGACGCCGGTGAGGCCATCGACAAACGCCATCTGGCGCAGCTGGTCGGATTGCTGCTTCAGCGTCAGATGCGTCTTCACGCGGGCCCGCACGATGCGGGGGTTGATCGGCTTGGCGATGAAGTCCACCGCGCCGGCATCAAGCCCCTGGGCTTCTTCGTGTTCGTCGCTGTGGGCGGTGACGAAGATCACCGGGATGTCGGCGGTGGTGCTGTCGGCCTTCAGCCGGCGGCAGACTTCGTAACCGTCGATGTCAGGCATCACCACGTCCAGCAGCACCAGGTCGGGCTGCTTCTCGCGGGCCAGCTTCAGCGCCTGTTCGCCGCCGGTGGCGACGAACACCTGGTGCTCGGCGGACAAGGCCTGGTACAGCGTCTGCACATTGATCGGCTGATCATCAACGACCAGCAGGCGCGGGCGCCGCGGCGCCGCAGCAAACGGTAGCGGGAGCTTCATGCCGTCCATTGTCGATCCAGCGTAGCGCATTGTCGGAGCGCCGTGTCGACCTGCACTCTTGGTGCCGGAAGCGGGCTTGCAGGCGAGCAGGTCTTGCGGTCCATGCCGCAACGGTCAGCGCGGCCTGGCGCGCAAGACATGGCGAAGCCGCTGCCATAGCGACGGCGTGGGTGCCGCCCCGTCGAGGCACAGCATCAAGGCATAGCCCGCCAACAAGCTCGCCACGACCATCTCGCCCCAGTCCTCGACCACGGCAAACAGGTGGTGCAGCACGGTGTGGCCCGAGACGACGACATGCAGCATGTCGATGCCGACGCCGAAGAACACCAGTGCGGCCACCAGCAACAGCAGATCCAGGCTTGCCGCGCGAAAGCTGGCCGTGCCGCGCCACCAGGCCACCAGCAGTGCAGGCAGCAAGGTCAGCCCGGCGATCGCCGAAATCAGCAACTCGCCGACATCGCGGGAGCGCAGGTGGGGCGGCGCAGGTATCTGCAGCCACTGCGCGAGCCGCTGTCCGTGCACCTCGTGCAGGCGCAGGGCGTCGTCGGCCAGGAAATAGGCAAACAGTGCGGCCCAGGCCAGGTAGGAGGGCGAGCGTGACCGCCATGCGGTGCACAGCAGCAGCACGGTGATCCAGAACCACTTCAGGTACTGATAGAACTCGGGATACGAGCCGTCCTTGTCCACCGCCAGCATCGGCAGCGGGCCGAACCAGTCCGTCCATTGGGTGGCGGCGTGCACCAGCAACAGCGCGGCATCGGTGCCCAGCAACAGCAGGAGGAACGGTGCGACCGCTCGATCGATACCTGTTGTGGCTGTGCCGCCCTGGTTGACTCCTCGCATCTGTCCCCTCCGGATCAAGGGCCGGAAGGGTAGCGCAAGTGTCGGGTGCTGCCGGCGGCCGCGCTAAACACCGGTGATGCAGGCTGAACCCGGGGCGCCCGGTGCCTGGCCAGCACGCCCGCGGGCGTGCCAGCCCCGATCAGAACGGGTAGTGGCGTGGTGCCGTTTGCACCGTGATCCAGCGCAGCTCGGTGAATTCAGCCACGCCGGCCTGGCCGCCGAAGCGGCCGATGCCGGACGCCTTGACGCCGCCGAAGGGCATTTGCGCCTCGTCGTGCACGGTGGGGCCGTTGACGTGGCAGATGCCCGACTCGATGCGCCGCGCGACCTGGAATGCGCGGGCGATATCGCGGCCGAACACCGCGGCCGACAGGCCGTAGGCGTTGTCGTTCGCGCAGGCGATGGCGGCTTCGGTGTCGGCCACGCGCACGATGCATTTCAGCGGGCCGAAGGTCTCTTCGTGGTACACGCGCATGTCGGACGTGACCCTGTCCAGCACCGTTGCCGGCATCAGCGTGTTGCCGGCCTTGCCGCCGCACAGCAGCTTGGCGCCCTTGGCCAGCGCGTCGTCGATCAGCGCATTGCAGCGCTCGACGGTGCCCATGCCGATCACCGAGCCCAGCACCACCGGTTCGGGCTTGCGCGGGTCGCCCAGCGGCAGCTTGCCGGCCTTGGCGACGAACTGGTCGACGAAGGCATCGGCGATCTTCGTGTCGACGATGATGCGTTCGGTGCTCATGCAGATCTGGCCCGAGTTGGCAAAGCTGCCGAAGGCCGCGGCGTTGACCGCGTCGGCGATGTCGGCGTCATCCAGCACCACCAGCGGCGCCTTGCCGCCGAGTTCCAGCACCACGGGTTTGAGGTACTTGGCGCAGGTCATCGCGACCAGTTTGCCGACCGAGGTGGAGCCGGTGAAGTTGACGCGCCGCACCGCGGGGTGCGCGACGATGGCTTCGACCACCGCGGCTGCGTCGGCCGGCGCATTGGTGATGTAGTTCACCACGCCGGGCGGGAAGCCGGCTTCCTGCAGCGCTTCGATGATCAGGCCGTGGGTGCGCGGGCAGTTCTCGCTGCCCTTCAGGATCACGGTGTTGCCGCAGGCCAGCGGCGTGGCGATGGCGCGCACGCCCAGGATCACCGGCGCGTTCCACGGCGCGATGCCCAGCACCACGCCGGCGGGCTGGCGCACGCCCATGGCCAGCGAGCCGGGCACGTCGCTGGGGATCACCTGGCCGCTGATCTGCGTCGTCAGCGCCGCGGCTTCCTGCAGCATGCCCACCGCCAGGTGCACGTTGAAGCCGGCCCACATGCCAGTGGCGCCGGTTTCGGCAGCGACGGCTTCGATGAACTGCGGCGTCTTGGCTTCCAACGCGGCGGCGGCTTTCATCAGCAGCGCGCGGCGCTCGCCGGGGCCTGTCTGGCTCCAGGTCTTGAAGGCTTCGGCGGCGGCGTCGACGGCGGCCACTGCATCGGCCACCGATGCGGCCGGCGCGCGGGTGGCCACCGCGCCATCGAGCGGGTTGCGCCGTTCGAAGGTGCGGCCACCTTCGGCGCTGACGGCCAGGCCGTTGATCAACATGGACAGGTCGGACATGGTGGTTTCCTTGGCGGTGGAAGCGGTGGAAGCGGTGGAAGCGGTGGCGGTAGCGCTTGCCGTGGCTGGGGCGCTGCCGAGGTAGGCGTGGCGGATCACGGTGGACCGCGCCAGCAGGAAAGCCGGGCCGCCGGCAACGAGGCGGCCACGTTCGAGCACATGGCCGCGGTCGGCCACGGCCAGCGCCTTGCGCACGTTCTGCTCGACCATCAGCACGGTGGTGCCGGCGTCGGCGATGCGGCGGGCGATGGCCAGCAGCTCGTCGACCATCTTCGGCGCCAGGCCCAGCGAGGGTTCGTCCAGCATCAGCAGGCGCGGCGCGCTCATCATCGCGCGGGCGACAGCCACCATCTGCTGTTCGCCGCCGCTCATGGTGCCGGCCAGCTGCTGCGCACGTTCGGCGAGCTTCGGGAAGTCCCGGAACGCCTGCTGCAGGCGCTGTGCGCGTTCTTTCGGCGGCAGCAGCCAGGCGCCGAGTTCCAGGTTCTCGGCCACCGTCATCTGCGGAAACAGCTGGCGGCCCTCGGGCACCAGCGCGAGGCCGCGGCGCACGTTGTCGGCCGGCTTCAACGCGGCCAGTTCATGGCCATCGAAGTGGACGCGTCCTTCGCGCGGCAGCAATCCCGCCAGGGCCTTCAGCAAGGTGGTCTTGCCGGCGCCGTTGGGGCCCAGGATCACGGTGAGGCCGGGGCGCACCTCGAGCGTGAAGTCGCGCAGCACCGCGAAGCCGCCGTAGCCGGTGCACAGGCCCTCGATCTTCAAGCGGGCCATGCCGCTGGCGACGGGCAGGTCGGCGGGCTTCATGGGATCGGCTCCACCATTTCGTCGCCCAGGTAGGCCTCGATCACCTCGGCATGGCGGATCACCGCCGCGGGCGTGTCGTCGGCGATCTTGCGCCCCTGGTGCAGCACCAGCACGCGCTCGACATGGCGCAGCAACGTGGTCACTGCATGCTCGATCCACACCACGCACAGGTCCAGCTCGTCGCGCAGGCGGCGGATCAGTTGGGCCATCGCTTCGACCTCGGCTTCGGTCAGGCCCGCGGCCACCTCGTCCAGCAGCAGCAGCCGGGGCCGCGTCGCCAGCGCCATGCCGATTTCCAGCAGCCGCTGCTGCGATGGCGTGATCGCGGCGGCCGGCAGGCCGGCCTGCGCTTTCAGGCTGATCAGCGCCAGGATGCTGGCTTCGTCGCGCAGCAGCCAGGGCGCCTCGCGGCCGCGGCCGGCGAACTGCAGGCCGAAGCGCACGTTGTCGGCCACGCTCATGTCGGCGAAGACCCGCGGCGTCTGGAAGGTGCGGGCAATGCCGGCGCGCGAAAACGCATG
>NZ_DATILJ010000156.1:0-8186 GCF_035476535.1 Aquabacterium sp. | reverse complement strand
GCGGTACAGCTGGAAGGCCGTGCCGACCGAGGCGTAGAAGAACTTCGGGTTGAGACCCACTTCCTTGGCCTGCTTGCTGGCCAGGATGGTGTCGGGCGGGTAGGTGAAGCCGACGAAGGCGTCGGGGTTCTTGTCCTTGATCGAGCGCAGCACGGGTGACAGGTCCTTCACGCCGGCCGGGTAGCTGGTGTCTTGCACCAGGCTGATGCCGCTGCCCTGCAGGGCCACTTTCAGCGCCGAGTAGTTCTCCAGGCCGAACAGGTCGTCAACGTAGATCACGGCCAGGCTTTTCGCGCCATTGGCCTTGAGCATGTCCACCAGCGCATTGGTCATGGGCGCCGGCTGCTGCAGCAGCAGGAAGAAAAACGGCAGCTTCATCTCCACCAGCCGGCGCGACAAGGCCGTCGGCGCGAGGAAGGGGTAGCCGAAGCGATTCGCCAGCGGCGCCACGGCAAAGTTGGCGTTGCTGCCCCAGGGCGGCAGCACCAGGTCGACCTTGTCGCTGCCCATCAGCTTTTCATAGCTGCGCACGCAGGTCTCGATGTCGCTGCGGTCGTCGGAACTGATCAGCTCGATCGGCCGCTTCGTGCCCTTCACGTCCAGCCCGCCGGCGGCATTCACCTGTTCGGCCCACAGCAGGTAGTTGGGCTCCTGGCTGACCTGGCCGCCGCCGGCCCAGGGCCCCGTGCGGGCGATGGCGTAGCCGATGCGCACCGGCTCGGCGGCGCGCAGCAAGGCCGGGAAGCCGGCGCTGGCCACGCCGGCCGCCAGCGCCTGCGTGGCGCGGCGGCGGGAAGCGTTCACGGGCGATGCAGGGGGCGAAGCGGGTGGGCGTGTCGGGGCCATGGCAGTCTCCTCATGATGTGGGGCCAAGGCCGGCATCCTAGGAATCCGGGCCCGCGGCGTCTTGCCCGCCCATGCAGCGCGCTTATCGTTTTGTGCACGGCGGACCGGTGTTTTCCCTCGCTCTGCGGCCCATCGAGACAAGCGGTGGCGCGCCGGACGGTGGGCTTCGCATAATCGGCGCAAGGAAGTTTCGGGAGCCACCATGCCTGCTGCCACCGCGATGATGAGCACCGACGAGGTCAGCGCCCGCGACAAGGTGCCGTACTGGCGCGACTGGGTCTGGAAGCTGTTCGGCGGCCTCGACTCCGACCTCTACGGCGATACCGAGTTCGATGGCCGCATCAGCAGCACCCGCGCCGGCGAAGTGGTGTTGACGCGCCTGGAATCCGGCCGCCACCGCGTGATGCGCAGCAAGAGCCTGGTGCGCGCCAGCGATCAGGGCTACCTGAAGATCGTGGCGCCGCAGCGTGGCTGCGCCGGCGTCGAGCAGCAGGGCCGGCAGGCCTGGGTCGGGCCGGGCGAGTGGAGCATCTACGACACCACCGAGACCTATTCGGTGGCCAACCCCGAGCCGGTGGAGCACCTGATCGTGATGCTGCCCAAGGCCGACCTCGCCGAGCGCGGCCTGCCGCTGCAGGAACTGATGGCACGGCCGCTGGGCGGCGGCCATGGCATCGCGCGGTTGGCGCTGGAGACCATGCGCAGCGCCTACCAGGAACTGCCGGAGATGAGCGATGAAGCGGCGCGCGGCGTCGGCGCGGCGATCACGCAGCTGGTGCACCTGTCGCTGCTGGACCTGGCTGGCCGCGGCACCGCACTGACCAAGGTGCAGGCGCTGCGCGACCGCATCAAGGAACTCGTGGCGCACCGGCTGGGCGACCCCGGGCTGACGGTCGACGACATCGCGCTGGCGCTGCGCTGCAGCCGCCGCCAGCTGTACAACGCGTTTGCCGACGAGCCCGAAGGCGTGGCCGGCTACCTGCTGCGTGAACGGCTGGAAGCGGTGCGCCACGACCTGGCCGACCCGACCCAGATGGGCCACTCGATCACCGACATCGCGATGCTGCGCGGCTTCAACAGCCTGCCGCATTTCAGCCGGGTGTTTGCGCAACGCTTCGGCATCCCGCCGAGCGTCTACCGCCGAGAGGGTTTTGGCCAGACTGTCCTGCCGCGCTGATCAACTCACGAAACCGCACGAAGGCCGGGCGGGGCGCAGCCCGGTCGCCCTGGGGCGCTCATTTGTCGCTGCTGAGTTTCCGGCCGACGATCACGACCTGCTGCACCACGCGGTGGCCCACCACCACCACCTGCTGGCTGACTTCCGTGCCGACACGCGCGAGCATGTGGTACGCCCCCTCGGTGCCGGACATGCGTTCCAGCGTGGCCAGCACCATCAGCGTGGCCAGCAGCGCGAGACCGATGGCATACGGGTGGGAGACGAAGCGTCTGAACATGCTGCCCTCCACAAGGAGGCCACAGGGGATCCTCCTCTCACCACTTTAGGCGCCAAAGCGGCGACTTTCAACGCTTGCCTGGTGGGGATGGCTTGGCGGCGGCGCGCTTGCGCGCGGTGTTCGAAGGGGCGGGCTGGCTGCCGTAGGCTGCGGGCGGCACGTCGTGCGCGCCCGGCGCAAACGGGTTCACCACTTCCAGCGTGCCGAAGCGCTGCCCGGCTTGCAGATCTTCACTCAGCAGCGCATCGCAACCGGCGTCCAGCGCGGCTTGCAGGATCAGGGCATCCCAGATCGACAACTGATGCCGTTGCGACGTGGCCATGCTGCGCAGGACAAAGTCGGCACTGGCCGGCACCACCTTCTCCTGGGCCAGCGCCGACAAGCCCGTCAGGGCGACATCGGGCCGCACGCCCTTCTTGCGCGTCAGGACGGAATAGGTCTCCAGCAGCACCTGGGTGCTGATCACCAGCGTGCGCGCGATCAAGTGCTGCGCCAGCACTGCGTCGGCCACCGCGTGGCGTTGGCCGGCACCGCGGTCGAAGGCATAGACCAGCACGTTGGTGTCGAAAAAGGTGCTCATCGACGGCGCTGCTGCGGCGTCACGGCGCTCGGCGACTCAAGTCGGTTCAGCCCGCGTTCCCCCAAGACTTCGTCGTAAAGCGCTTCGCGGCCCGGCCAGGCAGCTTCGCCGCTGGGCGAGGGCGGAACCTGGCTCGCCAGTTTGCGCAGCGCATCAAGCGTGCTGTGTCCCTGATCGGTTGCGCCTGCAAAACGCGCGATGGCCTCGCGGCACACTTCATTGACGCTGGTGCCTTGCTGCAATGCCTTGATGCGCGCGTCCTTCAGCAATTGGTCGTCGACCACGATGGTCAGGTTGGCCACGGCATGGTCTCCTGGAAAATGAACACGGGATCAGTGTAGCGCGGATCCCGTGTCAATGCCCTGCTGCGCCAGCTCGCCCAGGCAGCGCAGGCACAGGCAATCAGCGTGGCGCTGGCGCAGCGCGGCGAGCGTGGGCCCGTCCAATCGAACATGGGTGCAGGGGCATGGCCCGGCGTCAGTGATGCCGCAATGGAAACCTTGGCCGCAGCGCGGGCAGCGCTTGTCGACGGGCGATGGGTCCGGGCTCACCGGAACAAATCCTGATGCCGCTCACGCAGCAGGTTCTTCTGCACCTTGCCCATGGCATTGCGCGGCAAATCGGGCACCACGAACACCTGCTTGGGCACCTTGAAGTTGGCGATCTGCTGCTTCAGCGCGGCGACGATGGCCGCGCCATTCACCTCGGCGGCGGGCCTGGCCACCACCACGGCCACCACCGCTTCGCCGAAATCGCGGTGCGGCACGCCGATCACCGCCGATTCGGCGACACCGGCCATGTCGTTGATGTAGCCCTCGATCTCGGCCGGGTAGACGTTGTAGCCGCCGCTGATGATCAGGTCCTTGCTGCGGCCGACGATGTGGATGTAGCCCTCGGCGTCGATTTTGCCGACATCGCCGGTCTTGAACCAGCCATCCGCAGTGAACTCTTCCTGGGTCTTTTCGGGCATGCGCCAATAACCCGCGAAGACATTGGGGCCGCGCACCTGGATGCCGCCGATCTCGCCGCAGGCGCAGGGCTGGCCTTGCTCGTCCTGCACGCGCAGCGTGACGCCCGGCAGCGCAAAACCGACGGTGCCGGCGCGCCGAGCCGACGCGGGCTCGTAGGGGTTGGAGCTCAGCATCACCGTTTCGCTCATGCCATAGCGTTCGAGGATAGTGTGGCCGGTGCGCTGCTGCCAGGCCTGGAAGGTTTCGCTGAGCAGCGGCGCCGAGCCGGCGACGAACAGGCGCATGGTCCGGCAGGCCTGCGGCGTGAGCGAGGCCTCGGCCAGCATGCGCACGTACAGCGTGGGCACGCCCATGAACACGCTGGCCTCGGGCAGCCGCGCGATCACCGCCTGGGGGTCGAACTTCGAGAACCAGATCATCTTGCTGCCATTCAGCAGCGCACCATGCGAGGCGACGAACAGGCCGTGCACATGGAAGATCGGCAAGGCGTGGATCAGCACGTCGCCAGGCCGCCAGGCCCAGTAGTCCTTGAGCATGCGCGCATTGCTCAGCAGGTTGCCATGCGACAGCATGGCGCCTTTGCTGCGGCCGGTGGTGCCGCTGGTGTACAGGATGGCGGCCAGGTCGTCGGCCTGCTTCACGGCCGGCACCTGCACATCGCTGCAATGGGCAGCGCGCTCCAGCAGGCTGCCGCTCCGGTCGTCACCCAGCGTGAACACATGCATCGTGCCGGCCTGGAAGGCGACACGGCTGACCCAGGCAAAGCTCTTGGGCGCGCAGACCACCACCGCCGGTTCGGCATTGCCGATGAAGTAGGCGATCTCGGCCGCCTGGTAGGCGGTGTTCAGCGGCAGGTAGACATGGCCGGCGCGCAGCACCGCCAGGTACAGCATCAGTGCTTCGACGCTTTTGTCGGTCTGCACCGCCACGCGGCTGCCGGCCGGCAGGTCCAGCCCGGTCAGCAGGTTGGCCATCATCGCGGTGCCACGCTCCAGATCGCGCCAGCTGTAGCGCAGCGGCGCGCCGGGGCCGTCGGCGGTTTCGATCGCGGTGCTGTCCAGATCGGCGGGGAAGGCCGCCCGCAGCGCGGCAAAGAGGTTCTGGTTGTCCATCGTCAAGATCCAGCCTTCAGTCCAGCTTTGCGCCCGAGCTCTTGACCACCTCGGCCCAACGTTTGACCTCGTTGCCGACGAACTTGCCGAAGTCCGGGCCCCAGATGTTCGGCGGGTTGGCGCCCAGGCCGGCCCAGATGCCCTTCAACTCATCCGAGTTCAGTGCCTTCTTCATCTCGGCCTGCATCGCCTCGACGGCTTCCTTCGGCGTGCCCTTGGGGGCCCACAGCCCGTACCAGGTGGCCACCTGGTAGGTCGGCACGCCGCCTTCGGCCGCGGTGGGGGTGTCGGGGAAGCCCGGCGCGCGCTTCTCGGACGCCACCGCAATCGCCTTGATGCGGCCGGCCTTGATGTGCGCGGACGACGAGCCCAGGCCATCGAACATCATGTCGACCTGGCCGGCGATCAGGTCCTGCAGCGCCGGGCCGGCGCCGCGGTAGGGAATGTGGGTGATGAAGGTCTTGGTCTGCAGCTTGAACAGCTCACCGGCCAGGTGGTGCGAGGTGCCGTTGCCGGCCGAGCCGTAGTTCAGCTTGCCGGGGTTCTTGCGCACGTACTCGAGCAGGCCCTTCAGGTCAGTCACCGGCACGCGCTGCGGGTGCACCACGATGACCTGCGGCACGCTGGAGATCAGGCCCACCGGCACGAAATCCGTCTCGATGTTGTAGTCCAGCTTCGGGTACATCGACGGCGCGATGGCATGGTGCACGGCGCCCATGAAGAAGGTGTAGCCATCGGGTGCCGCGCGGGCCGACAGGCTGGCGCCCACCGTGCCGCCGGCGCCGCCCTTGTTGTCGATGACGAACTGCTTGCCGGCATTGCGTGTCATCACCGCGAACAGCGGGCGCGCAAACGCGTCGGTGCCGCCACCGGCCGGGAAGGGCACGACGATGGTCACCGGCTTGCTCGGCCAGGCCTGGGCCTGGGCGCCAGTGGCGCCGGCCAGAGCCGCGGCGGCCACGGCGCCGGCCAGCAGAGTGCGGCGCAAGGGGTTCTTCGGGTCCATGAGGTCGTCTCCAGTCGTCGTTGTCATCACAGCAGCGCCGCGACGGCGCGGGAATGCACCACGCGGCCTTGCACAAAGCGGTCGTGGCAGGTTTCGATGCGGGCCAGGTCGTACAGGTAGTTCACCATCAGGCCGGCCGATTGTTTCAGCCCCTTGGCCGACAGGTTGGCCTGCGGGTTCAGGCGCTCCAGCCGTGCCCCATTGTCCAGGTGGAAGCGGGCCACCGGGTCGCCCTGCGGCCGCACGCTTTCATGCACCAGGAAGCGAGCGGCCATGCGTAGCACCTCGGACGGCGATGCCGCCATCACCGCGGCCTCGGCATCGCCATGCATGCGCTGCAGCCAGTCCATGAAGCCGGGAATCGGCGACAGCGTGCAGAAGGTCTTCAGCTGCGGCAGTTCCCGTTTCAGCTGCTCGGCCACGCGCTTGATCAGGAAGTTGCCGAGCGAGACGCCGCGCAGGCCCGGCTGGCAGTTGCTGATCGAATAGAACACGGCCACCTGAAAGTCCTCGGGCGGCAGCGGCTGCGACTTCTTGTCGATCAGCGGCGCGATGGCGGCCGCCATCTCCGGCACCAGCGCCACCTCGACGAAGATCAGCGGTTCGTCCGGCAGCTGCGGGTGGAAGAAGGCGAAGCAGCGGCGGTCGGGCTGCAGCCGGCGGCGCAGGTCGTCCCAGCCGTCGATGGCATGCACGGCTTCGTGGCGGATGATTTGTTCGAGCAGCTGTGCCGGCGAAGTCCAGTCGACCTTGCGCATCTGCAGGAAGCCGGGATTGAACCAGCTCGACAGCAGGTGGTGCAGGTCGTGCTCGACACCGGCCAGCCCGCGCTGGCGCGGCAGCCGCTCCAGCAGCGAGCGGCGCAGCCGGACCAGTGCCGCGGTGCCGCCGGGTGCGCGGTTCAGGCGGCGGAACAGCTCCTGGCGCGGCGGCTCGGCCGCCTGGGTCAGCCGGATCAGGTGTTCGGCCTGGTCTGGCGCTTCGGCAAAGGCCTGCGCGCAAGCCAGCACCTGCTGTGGGTCGGGGCCGAAGTCGCGCGCCAGGTGCTCGAAGAAGCGGCGGCGCGGCTCGTCCGCGAGGCCATCGATCTGCGCCACCAGGGCCTGGGCGATGCGGGGGTCGCCGGCATCGCCGCGTTCGCTGATCAGCCGCCGGCAATCGGCCAGCAGCGTGCGCAGCGCACGCTCGTGCGGCGATGCGACCTTGCGGCTGCCGGGCTTGCGCGGGGCGGCCCGTGCGGCCCGCGGCGCGGCCTCCGGGGGCATCGATGTCGAAGAGGGCGGGGCAAGTTCAGGCACGGTGTTTCTGCTTCTTTTCGCGCCGCTGCAGCGCTTTCAGCGCGGCGAGCTGCGCCATCAGGTGGTCATGCATCGCGCGTTCAGCGCGGGCGGCGTCGCGCTGCAGGATGGCGTCCAGCAGCACACGGTGTTCGTTGATCGAGGCCTCGATGCGCCCGGGCAGCTGCAGCTGCCGGCCGCGCCACAGGCGCATGAAGCGGCGCAGGTCCTTGGTGACACGGTCCAGCCAGCGGTTGGCGGCCAGCTGCTGCACGAAGGAATGGAAGTCGTGGTTGACGCGGTAATAGCCGTCGATGTCGTGCGCGGCGGCATGGCGCTCCAGCTGGTCGTGCAGGCGGCGCAGGTGCAGCAGGTCGTCATCGCTGGCGCGCTGCGTGGCTTCCAGCGCGCAGCGGCCTTCAAGCATGGCCATCACCGGGAACAACTGCTCGGCATCGGCATCGGTGAGCTCGATGACGCGCGCGCCGCGCCGCGGCACCAGCTCGACGATGCCCTCGGCGGCCAGCACCTTCAGCGCCTCGCGCAGCGGCGTGCGGCTGATCTGCCAGGCCTCGGCCAGCGCCAGCTCGTCGATGAAGGCGCCGGGGCTGAGTTCACGGTCGAAGACCATCGTGCGCAGCCGCGCGGCCACGCCGTCGTGCAATGAGGTGCCGCGCAGCGGGATCGGATCAGCCATGGGGCGGATGGTAATCCTGTAATTATGTGATTGCAATCCATCGCCAATCCGATGGTGCAGCTGCGTACTCGGTCACGTTCGGGACGCCGGCAGCTGACGCGCCCGGAACCGCCAGCTGCATCGGGTTACGCAGTGGGCAAGGCATCCGGTCGTCGGGTGCCGGCACCGATCAGGAGATCCGCATGTCCCTCGTCCGCTTGCTCGCGATGGCCACCCTGGGCGTCACCTTGACCGCCGGGATGA